>CBDUYZ010000075.1:0-10178 GCA_965371575.1 uncultured bacterium | reverse complement strand
CGCAACCCGTGTCTTATATTTTTGCTCTGTCGGGCCTGGCTCTGGCGATCGCATCGGTTATCAACCGTCGGTCATGAGTATTCCCGTGGCGGAAAAAGTTTTTAACTTTGACAGCCCGGGTTGTCATATACTTAGAGGTGAATCACAATCGGTTCCAACGAGGAGATCATAATGAAGAGAACTGTTTTCCAGATCATTCTGATGGCTCTACTGGTTGTTGCAGTCGGTTGTGAGAATGACCCTACGACTGTCGTTACCCAAAGCAGCGTTCTGACGTTCTCTCCTGACAAGGCCAGGACAGGCCATGTCGATGTGGCATATTTGACTTCGGAGTTTCTCGATTCCCTCGAATACGAAGAGTTCTCAGGAGACATCATTCCCGGGCAGGGTGCCTGGCTCATCGGAGAGATGAAGACTTGGCCCGGGGGAGGCGATTTCGCTATCGATATCAAACCCGAATCCCTGCCCCCCGATTTTACTTATCCGGTAGAATTCAGCATGCGGATACCCACCTATCAGTCCTACCTGGATTATCCCGAACTGCCGCTGCTCATTCGGCTCGAGCCGTCGGATATCAACTTCCTCGAGCCGGTGACCGTGATGGGCACTTATATGCCCTGGACCGGAGTCACCGTCAATGATTTATTCGAATATTTCTGCCTCACGCCGGAATACCAGTACTTCGGGGAGCCAACCATATTTGTGGTCGATCGCAAGGTGAAGATCAAGTTCCCGGCGCCGCATTTCTCTCATTGGGGAGTTGGTAGAGGGAACGAGAAGGTATCAAATAATCCAAAATGATTCGTTCTGAGAGATAAGGGTCAGGAGGGGACCAGCTCGGGGATCGGACTTGCGGTTTCCCTTGGCTCCGGAACCTTCAAGGGTATGTCCTGATCTCCGATCTGTCTGTGGATGACGAGGAAGGCGTCCAGGTTGCTCATGAAAAGGTCCACCAGCTCCGGCTGGAAGTGCGTCCCGTGGCCTTCGCGGATGATCTTCAGAACCTGGTCCAATTCCATGGCGGGCCGGTAGACCCGGTCGCTGAACAAGGCGTCGAACACGTCAGCCAGGCTGACGATTCGTCCGTAGATGTGGATCTCTTCGCCGACCAGGCCCTGCGGATAGCCGCTACCGTCCCAACGTTCGTGGTGTTCGTGGGCGATGATCGCCGCGGCCTGGAGAATCACACGTTTGGACTTGGCCAGAATCTTGTATCCGATCTCCGCGTGGGTCTCCATTACCTCGAATTCATCGGGCGTCAACTTGGTCCTTTTGTTCAGGATCCTGTCCGGAATTCCGATCTTGCCGACGTCGTGCATGGGGGAGGCCATGCGCAGGATGTTGGCTTCTTCCGAGGAAAGGCCCGCCAATTCGGCCAGCTTCATGCTTATGGCGGCCACCCTTTGCGTGTGGTGGGCCGTTTCGGCGGAGCGGTTTTCCACAACGTCGCCCAGGGTGTGGATGATCTCCTTCTGGGTGGCGACGATCTCCTCCTGGGTGGCGATGACTTCCTCTTCCCGGGCGTGAACCTCCGACTGGGAGGCCTTCAATCGGGCGGCCATGTCGTTGATGGATCTCGCCAGGGCACCCAGTTCGGTGGGATCCCGGAGCTTCATCGGGGAATCCAGATCCCCCCGGCCGATGCGCTCTAGACCTTCGCGCAGGGTGGGGATCGGGCGCAACAACAGGGTCATCAGCAGGGCTGCCAACCCCATGGCCACAGGCAGCAGGATGGCGGCGTAGGTGATCAGGTCCTTGCGGGCCTGCCGGACCTTCATTTCCACGTGACCCTTCTCGACGCCCAAGATCACCCGGCCCAGGGTTCTTTCGCCGGTCCGCTGGATCAATGCCTCGGCAAGGCGGAGTTCATCATTTTCCCACACTCGGTCCCAATTGTTTGACGAATAAGTTTGAGAGCAGGGTTCCAGGTCTTCCATGGGTTTGTAGAGCTTGCCGATGGAGCGCGGGTCAGCGCTGCCCCGGATGAAATTCCGGTGGTCCACCACGACCACCAGGGCAATCTCCGGGTGGGTATCCTGAAGGTCGGTTATCAGGGGAACGAGCGTCAATTCGGGGAACTCGGTGAGCATTGCGTTCTGGCTGAGCAGGGCCAGGTTGCCGGCTTCCAGGAGCATGCGGGATTCGGCTTCCGCCAACAGGGCTTGGCGCGTGTACTGCTCGTTGACCCGGGCGATGGCCAGCATGGTGCCCGCCACCAGCCCCGCCACCGCCAGCGTGGCGATCAGGCGCAGGCTGATCACGCGCTCGGGGCCCTTGATGCGGACCCAGTTTGGAAAAGACCTGCTGATCATCACTGGGTATTCCTGATTTCCCGCATGCGGGTCAGTTGTTCCTGGGCCCGGGCCAGATAGCCCTTGGCCCTGGGATCGTTGGGATCTATGACCCTGGTCTGCTCCCAGTACTTGATGGCCAGGTCCAGATCACCGTTCGCGAAGGCTTCCATGCCCCGGGCCAGGTATTCCTCTTTCAGGTGGTTGCTCACCTGCTGGTAATCAGGCGCCTCGGACCAGACCAGCTCCCAGTACCGCATGGCGTTATCCCTACGACCCTGCTGTGCCGCCTGTATCCCCTTGCTATAGAGTTCCGCCACTTCCTTCTGTCTGTCCTCGGACAGCTGGTCGAAAGACGGCGGCAATTTGCCCGGGATCAGGGAAGATTGTTCCGTCGTCAGGGCCGGCACCGACTCAGTGGCCGCTGCCTCGCTCAGGGCGGCCTGGATATTCGCCCGAGCCTGGCGGTCCCGCTCGGTACGACCGGCGATGGCCCGTTCCGCCGCAGCGATGCCCGGACAAGCGGGGTCCAGTTGCCGGCATTCGGCCAGGGCCTGGCGGGCGGGATCCAGCCGGCCGGAGATGGCCAGGCTTTCGGATTGCTCGGCCAACGATTGGGCACGGATCAGCAGCATCTTTTCGGCATGCTGCAGCATGGCGGCTGCTCCCGGATCATCCGGCTTCTGCTTCAGCAGTCTGGTGAACATATCGCGCGCCTGTATCAGGTCCCCTGCGGTGAAGGCGGCCATGGCATCATCGAACAATTCCCGGATCTCGGACGAACGCGCGGTCTCGCGGTTGCTTTCTTCGCGAACACGGATCATGCCCTCGCTGGCGGCCCGGTTCTGGGGATCCAGGGCCAGACAGTGGCTGAAATTGAGGGTGGCGGCGGCCAGGTGGCCGGCCTTTTCCTGGGACTCGGCCAGGATCTGGTAGGCAGTGGCTTCCATTGAATCCAAAGCCTCGTGGTCGGGGGCCAGGACCCGGATGGTGGCAGTCAGGGTGAACACCCGGTCGGTATCCTTGATTTCCAGGGCCGCTCTGGCCGATCGCACCAGATCATCAATCCGCTGCCGGTTCTGCTGGGCAAAGGCGGTGGACAGGCGATCCTGCAGGTACTGCTCCTGCTGGTCCAGGACGGCCTGCCGCTGCTCTTGGACAGTGGGGCCGAAGCTGATCCCGAAGCCCATCCGGTGCACTGTCTCGATCGGGTTGTCCTCGAAGGAGTAGTCCAGTTGGAAATTACGCCAGGCAATGCCCGTGCCGGCGGTGAGCATCCCATCAAAAGATCCGACCCGCAGGGCCAACAGGTCCAGCAACTGGAGTTCCAGACCGGCGTGCAGGCGGGTATCCATGTCCTTGGTTTTCTCCAGATCGGTTACGACCAAAGCGCCCCAGTTTTCGCCAAACGGATAGTCCACAGCCAGACCGAACCGCAACCCCGAGGGATCGGGCAGGTCATCGTTCAGGAGCTTCAAGGTGGGCTCGATGATGTTCCGGAACTGGATGCCCAGGCTCAGGGCGTTGGCCAGCGTGGACTTGAAGCCGGTCGCCAGCAGCGGTTTGGACTGGATGCCGAGATCCATACCCAGTCCCGCGTCGCTGTAGCCGGCCAGTTCCTGTTGCTGCATCTTGATGGCCGCTCCGACCCTCCAGGCCGGACCCAGTTTGCGGCCGTAACCCAGCGCAAATTCGGTTTCGGCGTCCTTCAGGTCGGTGTCCAGGATGGTCCCCCGGTCATCCCGGCCCTCGATGCCGTCCACGGCGAAGCGTCGGAAAGCCAGACTGAAGGTTCCCAGACGCCAGCTGGGCAGGGTCACGACGGCGAACTGTTCGCTGAAACCGAACCCGATCAGGTCGGTGTGCGTCGCATACATGCTCTTGCGCTGGATACCGGCCAGACCAGCCGGGTTCCAGCTCATCGAACTGGGATCGCCCTCCGCCGCGACAAAGGCTCCCCCCAGCGCCAGTGGCCGGCCTCCGGCGCCCCGGGCGAACACGGAACGGGTTCCGGCGTCATTATCCGCCAGGGCGAGTGAAGTCAGGACGAATGAGGTCAGAACCAATAGCGCCATGGCCTGCGGCAGTGGTTTGATGTGTCGGTAGCGCATCATCGGACCACCGCAACCTTGCGCAGAACCCGTTGCCGGGTGCCGTCATTGAAATCGACGACCAGTTCGGCGATGAAGACGCCGTTGCGGACCACATTGCCGTTTCCGTTGAAGCCGTTCCACTGATCGTCCTGGTGCAGACCCGTGCTGCGCAGGACCTGGTCCAGCAGGGTGATTACCGGTTCCCCGTGCGGGGTAAGGATCCGCAGCGTGACGGTGGCGTCCTGGTTCAGCGAGTAGACAAAGTGGGTATTTTCCCGACCCGCCTCGAACGGGTTGGGGAAATTGGCGTAGCTGCCGGCCAGATCCGCCTCAGCCAGCGTGCCGCTGGCGCTCATCAGGGGGAAGGTCTGACCGGAAGCGGCGCGCACGAAGATCGTGGTTCCGCTGGCGTCCGCTTGCGTGGCGCTGATTCCATCCTCGGCGACCATCAGGGCGATCACTCCGGTTGGCAGCGTCGCCCGGACAAAAATCTCAATGACCAGGTCTACCTCTTCCCCGGCGGGGACCAGCAGGGGCTCGGCTCCACTGAGGGTGACCTGTGTCGCTGAGGGCGAAAGGTCTACGACGGCGGCCCATTCTGCGCCGTCCATGGTGGTACGGATCTCGGTGGCCACGGCGCCCAGGGCGACGGACCCGGGCAAATCCTGAGGTTGGGAAATGATGATTTCCCCAACGGCGAGGGCCCCGCTTTCGGCGCTGGCCGGATTGGCGAAATTGAGCCTCAGGACAGAGAAGGCCTCGGCCTGGGGCGCCAGGATGGCGGGCATCAGGCTGGTTCCACCCACAACCAGCTCGTCCGCCGCCGCAACGACCATGGTGGCTCCGGAATACAGGGGCAGTGCCGCCCCGGTCACTTCGATCGGTGTTTCGCGAACCAGGTCCCTGGCGGTGATTCCCTCGCCCTCAAGCGACATCTCCAGTGATTCGTGCGGTGCGTCGGGGCGGAAGTCGAACCGGAAAACCAGATCGGTCTCCTGACCCGGCTGCAGGCTCAGGCCTGTCAGGGGAATCAGCAATCTGCCCTCAGTGGCGGTCGGATGCAGGACCGTGCCAAGTGGTGTCTCTCCTGCAATGACCTGCACGCTGTCCAGGAACCGGGCCGAATCCTGCGGCTCGTGAAGATTGTTGAAGAAGTCCACGGTCATGGTGTCAACAGCGATGGCGGCGGTACCGGGAGATCCGGGGTGGTTAATGGTGGCGGTCATGGCCACGACATTCGTTGAGCCCTGGGCCACATAGGCGGGGAGGCGTGCCTCGCCGGACAGCAGGAGGGACTCGGCCGGTCCCATGATGAGCGTCTGGTTGGCCACCGGTCCGGTCGACAGGGCAATGCTGACCGCTACCCCGGTGTTGGCGTCCCGGGCGTCGAAGAGGGCCAGATCGCCAGTTTCGGGCCAGATGGGGCCCAGCGGGGGATCGACGGTGATGTCACCGGTCAGGCGTAGGGTCAGCGTGGTGTTGCCGGGAATCAGGACCGGCGGAGAAAGCTGGATCAGGACCAGGGAATCCGGTCCGGCAACAGCTTCGCCGCTGTAGTGGTTCTGGAACGAGGTGTTCAGGCTGATCCGGGAGAATACCCGGCCCGGGTCGGCCAGCCTCAGACCAGTGGAATCGCGGAATGCCAGGGCAACGGTTCCCAGCTCGATGGCAGAGGAGGATCCGTCGGCGTTCAGATTGCTCAAGTCGAATTCAGCCAGGACCACCTCGGTCTGATCGGGGCCTGCCGCGGTGGCCGGCAAATCGACGATGGCTGTCTCCAGACTGGTGGCCTGGATGACCAGGTTGGCCAGGCCCGATTGGATGGGAAAGTCGCCCTCGCCGAGTGAAAGCGTTACCGCAGCTCCGCTGACATCGTCCCAGACGCTGAACCAGTCGGCCTGGTTGATCGCCAAGAGGAAGGATGGCAGGCTGGAATCTGCGCGCAGATCGAAACGTACCCCGAGGGTCACCGGCTCGTCTCCGGTGATGACAACGGGTCGGTCCAGAACGATTTCGAAATCCCCCGCGATATCCGGCAGGCTGACCAGGTCGACGTAGGTGTCGGTTCCCTCGCTGATCATGATCCGCGTGAGTAGTTCGCTCGGAACGATGTCAGGTCCGTCGGCCGTTTCCCTCAGCAGAAGCCGCAGGGCGGTCAATCTTCCGTCGGCCACTTCCTCATCGCCGGGATTGACCAAGGTCAAGGTGATCGGCACGACCCCGGTCTGGCCGAGGTTGATGGAGAAGGGCAGGTTGGTCACCGGGTACAGGTCGATGCCGGGGACGGGCGTGAAAACGCGCAGGGTCGAGGTCGGCGTGACGACCGAGCGCCTCAGGAGGCTGGAGACCTGGCCGGTGCCCGAGGCCGCACCCTCAAGGAACACCTCGCCCGGTGTGCTGCAGCTGAAACTCCAGCTGAAGACGCCGCTTTCTCCGGGAGCCAGATCGAAACTGGCCGGAGTGGGGGAACCAAGCACGAGGGTGGCCGTTCCGCCGGCGGGCGCCAGGGCCGGGACGATGCCCAGGACGGTTTCGCCGCCCCGGTTGTCGATCGTCATCCGGACTTCGCCGTTCAGTCCCACGGTGACCTCGCCGGTCATGAACGCAACAGAGGAGAGCAGGGGGGAGGTGCTGAGCACCAGGGTCCCCGATTCGGTGACCTGCCGGTCCAGGGGACCGGAGTTGCCCGACTCGGTGGTGATGCTGCCAATAGGGACGGCCAACCGCACGGTGGAAGAGTCCTGGGGCGTGTCCGAGACGGTCAAGCCGACGAACAGGCGCAGGTTGTCCAGGGGGATGGTGCGGCTCATAACGGAAGAGTTCCAGGTGCCGTTCAGGAAAATCATCGGGCCCAGGCTCAGATCGTCTCCGCTGCCGGCGTCGAATACTCCGTCTCCGCCGTCTTCCCAGAGTTCCATGCCCGCCAGATCATCGGTGTCGGCCGATCCGGTGTTTACCAGGTGCAATCCCAGCAATTCGTCGGCGAGGTATCCGTTGGCCGGAACGGTAAGATCCAGGGCCAGAGCCGGGCCGTCGCCGGGGCCCAGGGTCAGAACGGAGATGGGATCCAGCACGAGCTGGTCGGCGACCATGCCGTCCACCGTCCAGCTGGCACCCGAGTTCAAGGGCCAGCCGGCGACGATGACCGAATTGGTGATGTCCACGTCAGTCATCGAGGAAATTTCGGCGCTGATCCGGTCCCCATCCGCGACGGTCGCCAGGCCGAGATCCGCGGTAACGAAGAAGTGAACCGCCTGGCCGGGCGGCAGGTTGAAGTCCAGGCCGGTGAACTCGACCTGACCGTTTACAAAGGACCCTGAACCGAGGGCCGGGTCGGTGGCCAGATCCCCCAGCAGGCCGTTGGCGTCCCCGTCGTGGCGCAGAACCAATTGCCGGCAGGTCGCGTCCAGCTGGGCGGTGGTGGCTCCACCGGCGCCGAGGGTCGTGTTGGTGACGGTCAACCCCTGTAGGGTACGGTCGTCAAGGAAGGTGTTCGTGGCTTCCAGGTGGATCAGGGGCAGGTCCGAGGCTGCGGGATAGACCACCCCGGGATGGATCCACTGGGTGGTCATGATGATCCGGTCAGTAACGCTGATGCCCATCGCGTAGGGGTTGTCGATCGAACCATTGATGGGGCCGTCGTTGCCGCTGAGCATGCCCACACCCTCGTCCGGGAGGGTGGGCAGGCCCAGGAGCACGGCGTTACCGGCTGGAAGAGCGGTCTCGGTCACGTCCACGGTGAAGTAGATCCGACGCCCTGCGGGGGGGATCACAGTGGCCAGGCCGGTCAACTCCCAGCGGTCGCCGGTGTTGACGAAGGCCCCCATGAGGGAGTCGGAGATGGGATCGAAGTTCCCATCGCCGTCATCTGCCCAGGCCTCCATGCGGGCCAGATCGCTTCCCGGCAAGGCGGTGCCGTAGTTCACCACGTTCAAGCGGTTCAGGGTGTCCGGGAGATACCCGTTCGAGGGTAGATCCACCACCAGGGCCAGGTTGCGCAGCGAGCCGATGGCCAGCAACTTGCTTTCGACAGGGATCATATTGACCTGTTCGACGGTGAACCCGTCCACCATCAGGACATGACCACTGACCAGGGGCCAGTCGGGGGCTGTGGGCAGGCTGCCGGCAAAACCCAGGTCGTCAGGGGCAGTGACGCCTACCTGCATCCATGTTCCGTCCGGAGCCTCGGCCGAAACCGATCCGTTGACGGTGACTTCGATGGTCTGGCCCGGCATCACCACCCGGTTCAGGCCGGTGATGGTGAATCTGCCGGCGTCGAAGGCCATCAGCATTGGCAGGGCTTTCACAATCTCGACCAGATCCGGAGCGACTTCCAGGGTGCCCCACATCGAGTCCAGTTGCTCCTGCGTACCTTCGCCGACAGTCAGGTTGGTCAGGGTAAGGCTCTGCAGCGTGTCGGGGGCGTCGCCCTCGTTGGTGGCGGTGAACTTCAGGATGGTATGGGCAAGGCCGAGTGGATGTGCGGTGACCGGTGCCCCCTGGATGATCTGGATGCTGATATCGGGATTGTTGCCCAATACCGAGACCGAGGCGGAAGCGGAATTGTTCAGCGGGTCGGGATCCACTACCCCTGTTCCCCAAACTGTGGCGACCCCTTCCAGGGTGCTTCCGCCCGCGCCCGGGCCTACTTCCACGGTTACCCACAGGGTGTCCGTACCACCGCCGGCCAGCGTTCCGTATTCCCAGACCGATTCCGGATAGCTGAAGACCCCGCTGGTTGTAGCGGAGCTCAGGTAGGTCAACTCCGGGGGCAGGGCAAGGGACATCTGGACTCCGTGGGCCTCCTCAGGGCCCAGGTTCTCCAGCACGGCCTGGAAGATGAGGGTGTCGCTCTCGGCGGCGATGTCCGGATCCACGGCCAAGGCCACGGACAGATCCGCGCTGGTAGTCGCATTGGCGAAGGCGATCCAGTAGGATTCCTTGGTGTTGACGTTGACCTCGTTGCCCCGGCCGACCTGGAAGCCGCCCGGCAGCAGGGCCTGGATTACGTCCTCGGAAATTTCTTTTCCGCCGCACATCAGGGCGGCGTCCCCCAGCAGGGCGCTAGGCCGGTGCGCCCCGTCGTTGGAGCTGTCGGTCTTGATCAGCACATACTCCGGAGCAAAGGGCACGCCGATATCGACGTTGTCCGTCGTGTCCCCCATATAGGATCCTGAGGCGATCAGGTCGGGAGTGAATTTCCAGGCGATGAAATGAAAGTCGTTTCCGTTTGAATTCACCCCGGGCTCGTTGCCCACGGTAATGAACCCGTCCGAGAATTGAAGGATGTTCTCGGTTACCAAGCCCAACCAGGTCAGGGGCGTGCTCTGGTCGAGGGGCATGTCCGCGGTCCGCAAGTAGACAGGGTGAGATGCGCTCTCGTTCATGACTAAGGCAGCGCCGGGTTGAAATCCATCCACGGCGACCTGAAGTCCCGTCTGGCCATCGCCGGCGTAGGTTCCGATGTCCAGGACACCGGCCTCTTCCCGCATGGCGATCCAGTAATAGTCGATACCTGCTGCGTTGACGGACTCGTGATTTCCCACCGTGAAACCGTCTACGTCCAGGCGGGCGATTCCGTTGCCGGCCAGGGCGGTGGTGAAGCCGAAGGGACGGGAGATTCCGATCGGCATGGTCCGGGTCCGGATATAGGTTTCTGATATGTTGTCGCCCTTGACGATCACTACGTCCGGTTGGAAACCCACCCCGGTGATGGACCGGGGCTGGTTGCCGTTGCCGACGTAGTGACCGCTGGCCAGGAATTCCTGGGCCTGGGCCGGCCGGGCGGTGAACG
>CBDUYZ010000074.1:0-10241 GCA_965371575.1 uncultured bacterium | reverse complement strand
TGCTGTCAAATCTTATCATACGCAGCAGCAGTAGGCGATTCATGAATAATCCGGGCTAAGCTACCAGCGTGGCGAACAGGATAATTCGGGTTAAGAAACTTTTCTGCGGGCCACGATTCCCGCGGCCGGCCGGCCGTCGGGGTCGTGGCTTTCCTCATGGACCAGGATTTCGCAGCTTCCCGCCGGGAAATACGCCAGCAGTTCATGGGGATCGAGCCGGTGCCGATCGCTGGGATGTCCCGCATAACCGGGCGCCGACCGGAAGGTCCGGACCAGAGCCACCCCTCCGGTCTGCAACAGGGCCGGAACCCTGGCCAGAAGTTCGGGTTGCCGGAAACGGAAGTTGAGGATCACAGCCCAGGGGCCGGCGGGGACCACTGCGGGATCGCGCAGGTCACCGGTCATGAACCGGCAAGCCACCTGGCGGCTGGCCGCCAACCTGCTGCCCAGGGCGAGGGCTTCCCGTTGCCAGTCGATACCGGTGACCCGATAACCACGTTCGGCGAGCCACACTACGGCACGGCCACTACCGCAGGCCAGGTCCAGGACCGGTCCCGCGGCGGGCGGCGGGAGTAAATCCGCGTACCGAACAAGCCAGGGCGGAGGTTTCCAGAGACAATGCGCGGAGAATCCGACCTCCATCAACTCATCCGGCAATTCGCCAGCCGTTTTCAGGGACAGGGCCAGACCGGTCACCGTGGCCCGGCCCCTGCCGGCGAGATGTGCAGCCAGCCGGTCGGTCTCCTCTTGTCGGGTGCCGATCACCAGCATCGGTTCATGGCGGGGCGGCAGGAAGATGGACGGAAGTTCCCTTTCCAGGAACTCCGGCATCCACCACGCCTCGCCCGCCTCCTCCAGGGGGTGGCCGGCCGCCCCCTTCAGGTGGCCCGCCCTGAAGGCCTCCCCGGGACGTACATCCAGCACATTGCCGGCCGACCAGCCGGAGTCGGCCTGCAGGCAGGACTGGAAATATTTCAATTCGGACGGGACCATGAGACCTCTTCGGGAGAATGGTCGGCGAGGCGTGCAGAGCGCTGGGAGGAGTTTTTCAACAGCCTGCTGGACCAAGCCGCAGAAATCCCGGCATTGGCCCCCGACCGGACATGCTTTATTATGAACTAAAATAGCCGATGTTAAAGGAGCATCATCCGCAGCATCGCATTTATTGATTCATCCTCGTTCCAGAGATTCAACCGAGCAGACCGGATTCCAGGAGAAGACAATGCCCACGATTCAGACCTTCGTCGTCACACCGAACCTTCCGGAACCCCTGAAGCCACTGCTGGACATCGCCCGCAATGTCTGGTGGTCCTGGAATGTCGAGGCGATCTCTCTGCTGCGCCGGGTCGATCCGGACCTGTGGGACAAGCACGAAGGCAATCCCGTGGCCGTGCTTGGCTCCCTGTCCGCGGAAAGGGTCAGCGGGCTGGAGCGCGACAGTGCCTTCCTGGCCCATCTGGAAAGAGTGCGGAGCGACCTGGAACGGTATCTCAACATAGACGTCTGGTTCGACGGAGAGCATGAAAATCTCAGGACCGGCTTGATCGGTTATTTTTCCCTGGAATTCGGTCTTCATGAATCCCTGCCCCTCTACTCGGGCGGCCTCGGTATCCTGGCGGGCGACCATCTGAAATCCGCCACGGATCTGGGCCTGCCCCTGGTCGGGGTGGGGCTGGCCTATCAATACGGGTATTTCCGGCAGTATCTCAACCCCGCCGGCTGGCAGATGGAGTAATACTCGGTCAACGACTTCTACACCATGTCCATGCCCATGTAAAAAGACGAAAACGGCAACGACCGCACCATCGAGGTCCATTACCCCGGGCGTGTCGTCAAGGCCCGGATCTGGCGCCTCCAGGTCGGACGCAATCCCCTGTTCCTGCTGGACACGAACATCCCCGACAACCTGCCCGAGGATCGCGAACTCACCAGCCGCCTCTACAGCGGTGACAACGACATGCGCATCCGGCAGGAAATCCTCTTGGGCATAGGCGGACTACGGGCCTTGATCGCGCTCGGCCATGAACCAACCGTCTGCCACCTGAACGAGGGACATTCCGCCTTCCTCGCCTTGGAGCGCATAAACCTGCTGATGAAGAACCAGGACCTCGATTTCGACACGGCGTTCGAACTGGTGCGCGCCAGCAACGTGTTCACCACCCACACGCCGGTCCCGGCGGGTAATGATCATTTCCAACCCGAGCTGGTCCGCACCTATCTCAAGCGCAAGGCCGACGAGCTCGGCATCGATATGGAGCGCCTGCTCGCCCTGGGCCGCCTGGACCCCGCCAACAAGTCCGAAACATTCTGCATGACCGTCCTGGCGCTGCGCCTGAGCCGCTTCGTGAACGGGGTGAGCGAACTCCACGGACACGTGTCGCGCAAGATGTGGCAACAGGTCTGGCCGGAAACGCCCGCGGAGGAGATCCCCATCTCCCACGTGACCAACGGCATCCATACCCGCAGTTGGTTGTGCACCGAAATCGCTCGTCTGTACGACCGTTACCTGGGGCCCCGCTGGTACGAGGACCCGACCAACAAGACCCTGTGGGATCGCGTGGACCAAATCCCCGACGCTGAATTGTGGCGTTCCCACCAGCGCATGCGCGAGCGCCTGGTGGGATTCGTGCGACGGCGCCTGCGTAAACAGCTCCGCAACCGCGGCGCCAACCGTTCCTGGATCAAGCAGGCCTCCGAAGTGCTCGATCCCGAAGCTCTGACCATCGGATTCGCCCGACGGTTCGCGACCTACAAGAGGGCCGACCTGATCATGAGCGATCCGACCCGCCTGAGCCGGATCCTCAACAATCCCGATCGGCCGGTCCAGCTCATCTTCGCCGGCAAGGCCCACCCCAAGGACCATCCCGGCAAGGAACTGATCCGGCAGCTGATCCACCTGGCCGAACAGGATGAATTCCGCCAGCGCATCATCTTTGTCGAGGACTACAACATCGAGGTTGCACGGTACATGGTGCAGGGAGTGGATGTCTGGCTGAACACTCCACGCCGTCCTCTCGAGGCCAGCGGCACCAGCGGCATGAAGGTTCCGCCCAACGGCGGCATCAATCTTTCCATACTCGACGGCTGGTGGTGCGAAGGCTACCAGCAGAACAACGGCTGGGCCATCGGCGCGGGCGAGGATTACGAGGACCGGGCCTACCAGGACGACGTGGAGAGCACGGCCCTCTACGACCTTCTGGAGAACGAGATCGTCCCGACGTTCTACGATCGTAGCAGCGACGATGTCCCCCGCGAATGGACGCGCATCATGAAGAACTCCATGCGGACGGTGAATGCCGAGTTCAATACAAACCGCATGGTCGAGGAGTACACCGAGCGCTTCTACATCCCCTGTGTCGAAAACGCCGCGCGGTTGAGTGCGGACGGTTTCGCGCGGGCCAGGGAGCTCGCGGACTGGCGCAGCAGAATGAAAGCCGGTTGGAACAAGCTCAAGATCATCGAGATCGACTCACCGCCGCTCTCGGCCCAGCCCATGGGTTCGCTCCTGCCGGTGCGGGCGAAACTGCAGCTGGGCGATATCCCCTCCGCTGAAGTCATGGTCGAAGTCTATCACGGTCTTTTGGACTCGGCGGGAGAGATCGTCAACGGCGAAACCGCCACCCTGTTCCCCGGCGAAACAGCACACGACGGTACGGTGGTCTACACCGGCGACATCGCCTGCCGCCGGGCCGGGCTCCGCGGATTCACCGTGCGGGCGGTGCCCCGCAAGGACGGCTATCCCCTGGACAGGTTCGAAACCGGTCTGGTCTCCTGGTGGAATGATCATTCAGAAGACTTTGCCCAAACCGAGGCGGGGGGAGGGGGCATCTCCGTCCACCGCGCCTAATAGAGAGGCCGGTCTCCCCCGTACGGACCAATCTGTCCGAACAGCTCTGTGATGACCTTCCATTCCTGCGCGGGCGTCCTGCCGGGGGACGACAGCATGGCCAGGTCCCTGTTCTCCGTATGGACCAGGGCCAGGTAGGACGCCAGGTTCCCGTCCAGTTCCTGTCGCAGGCGGATCGCCTCATCCCTCCGTCCGAGTTCTTCATACAAATTAATGACCCGCACCGCATACTCCGAAGGCCCGGGGTCCAGACTGTGCGCACCCCTGGTCAGATGAAGCGGAATGACCCGGAATCCCTTTTCCTGCAGGATGATGCCACCGTTGTCAAACTGCCGGGCCATGGCGGCGGGATCCCAAACGACCGCCATTCCCAGCATGGCGCACAACAGGGCCGCGGCGTACCAGTCACCCCGCATCCGGTGTCGAATGCCGGGTTCATACATCATCTGGCGGGCTCCCTCCAGGGCTTGGGCTACCCAGCCGATCAATCCCGCCGTCAGGATCACGGCGGAAATCATTAAGGCGGCCTCTAGAACCGCAGGTTGGATGGACGCCGCTCCCGCCCCCTGATTGCGGCTCCAGATCCGCAGACCGTTTGCCAGAACCAGGGCCGACGCGACCACGGGCCACCCCGACCAGATCACGGCCGCACCCCGCCGAGTGCACCCGGCCAGCAGCAGACCCAACCCTGGGGCGATCAATCCCACGACCCCCACCGCCCAGGGCTTTCGCAGCAGGAAGGGCAGCTTGCACCGAAGCAGCTGTTGGCGGCTTCCAGCCAGATACACTGTCCGGGTCCAGACCGAAAAAATCGTCACCATGACCACTGCCCCGATCACGGCCCACGGCCAGAGCGGCCAACCCTTCCCGATGAGGTCCAGAATGAAGCCCCAACCGGCGAACATGCCCAGGCCGGCCATGCCGCTGATCATGCCGGCGGTGAGCAGCCCTTTCCGTCCCCGGTTATCTGGATTGAGATGAACGGAAAACGGGCCCAGCAGATAGGTCAAGACCACCAAGGACGCAAATTGCAATCCGTCACTGGGCGGTTTGCTTTCCCTCTGTGGCTGGGGTTTGTGGGAAGCCTTGGACGACCGGGGGCGGATCCTGCTTACCGCGGCGACGGTTCGTTGTTTCTTGGGAGGGTCTGGCATTTCCAGATCTTCCCCTAATTCGATCGAATAGATTTTTTCATTGTCATACATGGCGGTATTCCCGGGTCTGGAACCGCATATCTCAGCGGCCGCATTTTGTCCTCCTACAATTTCACCACCGGGAGTTGCAATATATATTCCTGTCTATTCCTCCGGGCCCAGGCCGGGCACGATTCCGCGCAGATCAGCCACGTATTGCTTGAAGAGCCGGCGTCCCAGGGGGGTGACCCGGACCAGGGTCAGCGGTTTCCTGCCCTCGAAGGTTTTTTCGATGCTGACCAGTCTCCCCTCCTCCAGTTTGCTCAGGTGGACCGAGAGGGTGCCGTCGGTGAGGCCGAGGCCGTTGCGAAGGGCGGTGAAGGCATGAGCTTTCCTGGCACGCAGCAAAAAAGACAGGATCAGCAACCTGACCCTGCCATGAATCAGCGGTGAAAGTGGAGCCCGTCCCCGGTCGCCCGGAGATCCGGATCCCGTCTGCTCGGTGCCCGCCACGACTTCCGGCCTCCTTGCCGGGCGTCATCGCCTCACTCCGTCCTCCAGCCACATCCTTGTGGCCACCTGGGACCGGAGTGGTTTCGCTGTGCAGGGACCGGCTGCCGTGGATATGACACCAACCGACCTCCGGCCCCTGTGTCTCAGGAAAGGCCGCCCTGCCTTTCCTGAAGCGGGTTTATCGGATGACTGTGGCCTCCGCCCGCCAGACAAACTTCCCCGATTCCTTTCGGGTGAAGTCGGCTGACGAGGGGGCGGCTGGCACCCAGGACCAGTGTGTCCGCCCCCCGTTGCCGCTCGGAGATCCATCTCCGGCCCCATGCGGGGGTCCATGGCCGATGGCCAATGCTCCGTCGGGACCCGGCGAAACCATCTCGACAAACCAAACCCGGAATACCAGAAATCCCTCCGGGTCGATCTCGCGGCGGTCTTCGTCGCCGGAAATCCTTCTCCGGCTCGGAGGTCCAATGACCAGCCGCAGTACTTTAATATCCAAAGTTCTTTTATTTTTCAAGCAAAAAAAACAAAATATTCAAACTTTTTTTCAGGACGTTCAAGCGGGTCCCCGAAAAGCCGAAATACCTGCCCCAAATTTGGTTTCCGGACTGGACTTGGCGACCGGCAGGGTTATCTTGATCCGGACTGTTTCCGGCGGGCCAACCCCGCCGCAAAACCACAAAATGCCGATGAAGGAGGTTGTCATGAAGGCGGATAAACTCATCAAGATAGAGGACCAGTTCGGGGCGGATAATTACCACCCCCTGGACATCGTCATCAAAAAGGCTGAAGGCATCTGGGTCGAAGACGTCGAGGGCAATCGTTTCATGGACTTTTTGGCCGCCTACAGCGCCGTGAACCAGGGCCATTGCCACCCTCGGCTGCTGAAGGCCCTGCGCCGGCAGGCAGCCAAGGTCACCCTGACCAGCCGCGCCTTTCGCAACGACCAGTTGCCCTTATTCTGCAAGGAAATCTGCGAATTGACCGGGTTTGAGAAGGTCCTGCCCATGAACTCCGGCGCCGAGGCGGTCGAGACCGCCATCAAGGCCGCACGCAAATGGGGCGAGAAGATCAAGGGCATCCAGAAGGACAAGACCGAGATCATAGTCTGCGCCGACAACTTCCATGGCCGTACCACCACCATCGTGGGCTTTTCCACCGAGGAACAGTACAAGGACGGCTTCGGCCCCTTCGCCCCGGGGTTCAAGATCATCCCCTTCGGTGATGCCGAAGCCCTCGCAAAAGCCATCAACAAGAACACCACCGCCTTCATGGTGGAACCCGTCCAGGGCGAGGCCGGCATCAACTTGCCGCCCAGGGGCTTCCTCAAGAAGGCCGCCTCTCTCTGCCGGGAGAACAACGTGCTGTTCATTGTCGACGAGATCCAGTCGGGCCTGGGCCGCACCGGCAAGATGTTCGCCTTCGAGCACGAGGGGGTCCGGCCCGACGGCGTGATCATCGGCAAGGCTCTCAGCGGCGGTTTCTACCCCGTGTCCGCCTTCCTGTCCAACCGGGAAATCATGGGCGTCTTCAAGCCCGGCGACCACGGTTCGACTTTCGGCGGGAATCCCCTGGGCATGGCCGTCGCCCGCGAAGCCCTCAAGGTGCTGGTCGAGGAAAAGCTGGTTCAGAACAGCGCCAAGCTGGGCCCCTGGTTCATGGATCAACTGAAAGCCATGAAATACAAGAGCATCAAACAGGTGCGCGGACGCGGACTGTTCGTCGGCCTTGTTCTCAACCGTCCGGCGCGCCCCTACTGCGAGGCCCTCATGGCCGAAGGGATACTCTGCAAGGAGACCCACGAAAACGTGATCCGCTTCGCTCCGCCCCTGGTCATCACCAGGAAGGAACTGAACATGGCGCTGCGCCGGGTGGACAAGGTGTTCAAGAAGCTGGGTTGATGCTGATTTTTCCCCGCCGGCCAGGAGTGACGGCCCGGAACCGCAAGGTTCCGGGCTACATTTCTTCCACTTCGGTAAGCTCCACCTCGCACCGTACCCCCGATTCGGGCGCCCATCTGGCCATGATTTCCGGGACCAGGGCGGCGAAGGTCTTCTCGAACTTCACGGCGCGATCTTCGTCGTCGAACACCGTCCAGCACAGATTGCCGATATCCTCGGTGCCGCAGTAGGCATGCAACTCCAGGTAGAGACTCGAACCCATATCCGGGTCCGAGTAGCTGTCGAGCAGGATCTCGATGGCGAAGCCGTCGACCGGCACCGAACCGGCGCCCTTGTCGCGGACTGCGTTTTCCCAGAAATCGGTCACGGCCTGGTTGAGGGCCAGGCGGAATTCCCCGTCTGTGGTCACCGGCCACAAGGTGTCCAGCTGGTCCTGGTCGACGTGCAGGAAATCTATGGCGATAGCAGCCTTGATCTCCGCCGGGCAATTGTCCCTGAGATCCTCGAAATCTTCGTACATGTCTTTCCCTGTCCCGGAGGTTGAAAGTTGTCCGGGAATCTTATCGGTTCACCGCCTGCACGGCAAGACGCCTCACGAACCAGGTGACGAAATCCGGCCCCGGGGTTTGTTCCCCGGGGCAGTTTGTTATAGCTTTTGCCTTGAGATAAGTACGCGTCGTCTCGTCACCGCTTTGCCCAGGGGGGATCCCGCCATGGTCCAGACCGTCATTGAAAAGATCGTTCAGGCTCACGCCGTCGGCCTCGACGCAGGCCAGGAGGTCCGCGCCGGAGATTATGTCACCCTGGTGCCCGACCACGTAATGACCCACGACAACACGTCGGCGGTCATGGGTAAGTTCAAGGGCCTTGGTGTGCCGAAGATCAAGAACCCGCGGCAGCCGGTGTTCACCCTCGACCACAACATCCAGGATCTCGGCGAGGACAATCAGGCCAAGTACCGTTCCATCGCGGAATTCGCGGGCGCCAACGGGGTCACCGCCTATCCGGCCGGGCGGGGTATCGGCCACCAGATCATGATCGAGGAGGGCTTTGTGAAGCCCGGCGGCTTATGCGTGGCCAGCGACAGCCACAGCAACACCTACGGCGGTCTGGGAGCGCTGGGCACGCCGGTGGTGCGCACAGACGCGGCCGCCTTGTGGGCCATCGGCACGGTGTGGTGGCAGATACCCCGCACGATCAAGGTCAACCTGACCGGCAGGCTGCAGCCGGGCGTGACGGGCAAGGACGCCATCATCACCCTGTGTGGCCTGTACAACCAGGGCGAGGTGCTCAACGCCGTGATCGAATTCGGCGGCCCGGGCGTGGCCGGCCTGTCGATGGAAGAGCGCCTGACCATCGCCAACATGACCACCGAGTGGGGCGCCCTGGCGGGTTGGTTTCCCGTGGATGAAACGACGGTCGCCTTCATGGAAGAGCGCCGGACCTGGCTGACCGCTCAAGGTATCACCGACCGCATCACCGCCGAGGACATCGAATCATGGCGCACCCGGCCGCCGGCCTCCGATCCCGACGCTGTCTACGCCGCCGAGATCGATCTGGACTTGGGTCAGGTCACCCCTCACGTCAGCGGCCCCCACTCCCTGCAGGTGATGACCTCGCTGGCGGAGATGGATTCAAGGAAGATAGCCATCCAGAAGGCCTATCTCGTGTCCTGCACCAACAGCCGCCTGGGCGACATCGAGCAGGCGGCCGCCGTGGCCAAAGGCGGCAAGGTCGCCGCTGGCGTGGAGTTCTACATCGCCGCGGCCAGCCAGCCCATCGAGGACCAGGCCACCGCCAGCGGCGCCTGGCAACAACTGCTGGACGCCGGCGCCAAACCGCTGCCCCCGGGCTGCGGACCCTGCATCGGGCTGGGTACCGGATTGCTGGAAGAAGGCGAAGTCGGCATCTCGGCCACCAACCGCAACTTCCGTGGACGCATGGGCAGCCGCGACGCCGAGGCTTATCTGGCCAGCCCGGCCGTGGTCACCGCCAGCGCCTTGGCCGGGTATATCACCGGCCCGGCTAACATGGACCTTTCCGACGGTGTGCCCGAACGCTCGTTCACGGAGTTCACGGTCGCCGAAACAGAGGTTCCGGACGTGGAGATCCTCGACGGCTTCCCCGCCGGTTTGAGCGGCCGCGTGGTTTTCCTGCCCACGGACAACCTCAACACCGACGGCATCTACAGCAAGGACTGGACCTACCGTGAAGACGTCACCCGACAGAAGATGGCCGAAGTGGTGATGGAAAACTACGACCCCGCGTTCGCCGGCCTGGTGGCCGAGGGCGACGTCCTGGTCAGCGGCTACAATTTCGGCACCGGCAGCAGCCGCGAACAGGCAGCCACGGCGCTGCAGGCCGCGGGCATCAAGCTGGTCATCGCCGGCAGCTACTCGCAGACCTACCTGCGCAACGCCATCAACAACGGCTTCATCTGCGTGGAGTGCCCCGAGTTGTCCGACGCCATGAAGGCCCACTTCAAGGACCAGTCCGACAGGAAAACCATTATCGGCGAAGATCAACTGGAGATGGATTTCGCGCGCTCGGTGATCTCCTGGCGTGATAAAAAGTACCGGTTCACCCCCTTGGGCAAACCGGTACAGGAAGTGGTCATCGCCGGCGGCGTGGAAAACCAGGTGCGAGCCAGCCTGAAGGAATAGCCGCGCTACTTGTTTTCCATGAGAGCCAGCTGGATCTTGAGGCCCTGGTTGCCCGGGTCCAGTTCCGATGCCCGCTCGAGGGCCACCTTGCCGTCGGCGATGTCCCCGCCGTCCAGACAGATGAACCCGACCAGGGTCCACAAACCAGCGTGATTCCAGGGATCGGTGGCCCCGCCTTCGAGCGCCC
>CBDUYZ010000073.1:0-10305 GCA_965371575.1 uncultured bacterium | reverse complement strand
TGCCCGGATCAACAGCTTCGGCTTCATCGAGTCACCCTACCGCCGGGTCGAAAAGGGGGTCGTGTGCGCGAAGATCGACTATCTGACCGCGGACCAGGAAGACGCCGTGACGATCGCCCAGGCCAATGCTCCACTCGACTCCAAGGGCAACTTCAAGGCGAAAAAAGTACTGGCGCGGTTCAAGGGCGAGTACCCGATGGCCGCCCCCGAGGAAATCGAATACATGGACGTGTCGCCCAAGCAGATCGTGTCCGCAGCGGCTTCGTTGATTCCCTTCCTGGAGCACGACGATGCCAACCGGGCGCTCATGGGTTGCAATATGCAGCGCCAGGCGGTGCCTCTTCTGCGGTCCGATTCCCCCATCGTGGGCACCGGTATGGAAAAGAAGGTGGCTATCGACTCGGGGGCGGTAGTGGTGGCCGAGGCCAACGGTGTTGTCGAGTCGGTGACCGCCGACTCCATCACGATCCGGTACGATGATCCCGACAAGGTGACCAGCGGTAATTTCTTCGACCAGAACGGACTTGTGGAGTATCCCCTGCGCAAGTTCAAACGCTCCAACCAGGACACCTGCTACAACCAGAAGCCCCTGGTGATGCCGGGCCAAAAGGTGAACACCAATCAGCCCATTGCCGACGGTCCCTGCACCCAGGATGGCGAGCTGGCCCTGGGCCGCAATCTCATGGTGGCTTTCATGCCCTGGGGCGGCTACAACTTCGAGGACGCGATCCTGGTCTCCGAGAAGCTGGTCAAGGACGACATCTACACCTCGTTGCACATCGAGGAATTCGATCTGCAGGTTCGCGATACCAAGCGCGGCATCGAGGAAGTTACCTGTGAGATTCCCAACATCGGCGAGGACGCCCTGAAGAATCTCGACGAGGACGGCATCATCTATCCCGGCGCCCGGGTCCGGGCCGGCGATATCATGGTCGGCAAGGTCACGCCCAAGGGCGAGACCGAGCTGAGCCCCGAAGAAAAGCTCCTGCGTGCGATCTTCGGTGAAAAGGCCGGCGATGTGAAAGACGCCTCCCTGAAAGCCCCTCCGGGCATGGACGGCATCGTGGTCAGTGTGAGCGTGTTCAGCCGCCAGGATCGCACCTCCCGCTCGAAGAAGGAGGAGAGAAGGCAGCTCGACGCCCTGCGGCGCAGGCGTGACCGCAGCCGTGAAAAGATCAACAAGATCGCCGAGGAGCGTCTGTCCGAAATGTTCGCCGGCGAGATCGCCCATCACATCATCGACGCCAACACCGGCGAGGTTCTGCTCAAGTCCGGACGCAAGTTCACCAACGCGGTGCTGGAGGGTCTGGACTTCACAGCGGTTCACTGGGGCCTGCCTCTGGTGAAGGAGGGTAAGAAGGACGCCATGATACGCGCGGTCTTCGAAGCCGCCACCCGGGAAAAGGAACGGATCGATGTGGAGTACGAAAAGAACTGCGAACGGGCTCTGCGAGGGGACGAATTGCCTCCCGGCGTGGTCAAGCTGGTCAAGGTCTATGTGGCGCGTCGGCGCAAGTTGAGCGTGGGCGACAAGATGGCCGGCCGTCACGGCAACAAGGGCGTTGTTTCGAAGATCATGGCCGAAGAGGACATGCCCTACCTGGCCGACGGCACCCCGGTGGATATCGTGCTGAATCCCCTGGGTGTACCCAGCCGCATGAATCTGGGCCAGATCCTCGAGACCCATCTCGGCTATTCCGCCCTGAAAAGCGGGGTCAAGGTCATGACACCCGTGTTCGACGGGGCCACGATCAAGGAAATCAAGGAAGCGCTCACCGAACAGGGTCTGGACCCCAGCGGCAAGAGCGTACTTTATGACGGCCGGACCGGTGTGCCCTTCGATAAGGAAGTGACGGTCGGGGTCATATACGTGCTGAAACTGCATCACCTGGTCGAGGAGAAGATTCACGCCAGGTCCATCGGCCCGTACAGCCTGGTGACCCAGCAGCCGCTGGGCGGCAAGGCCCAGTTCGGTGGCCAGCGATTCGGTGAAATGGAAGTCTGGGCCCTGGAAGCCTACGGCGCAGCGAACTGCCTCCAGGAGATGCTGACGGTCAAGTCCGACGATGTGACGGGCCGTTCGCGGATCTATGAAGCCATCGTCAAGGGCGAGAATCCGCCCGAGCCGGGAATTCCGGAGTCTTTCAACGTTCTGATGAGGGAACTCCAGAGCCTTTGCCTGGATGTGAATCTGGAAGACGCCGTCTAGACACCTTGATCCGGCGGACCCGTCCCGCGGCGGTGCCCCCAGGAGGATAATTAATGCTCGGCCAGACATTTCGTGATGAAGCCAAGAAGACTTCGGAACACACCGCCATCATGATCCAGCTCGCGTCGCCTAATGTCATTCGCGAATGGAGCTACGGCGAGGTCACGAAGCCTGAGACCATCAACTACCGGACCTTCAAGCCGGAAAAGGACGGTCTTTTCTGCGAGCGCATTTTCGGTCCGGTTAAGGACTGGGAGTGTAACTGCGGTAAATACAAGCGCATCCGCTTCCGTGGGATGGTCTGCGACAAGTGCGGCGTGGAGGTCACCCAGAGCAAGGTGAGGCGCGAGCGCCTCGGCCACATCGAACTGGCGGTTCCCATCGCCCATATCTGGTTCTTCAAGGGCCTGCCCAGCCGCATCGGGCAGATGCTGGCCATGAAGGTCAAGGATCTCGAGAGAATCCTCTATTACGAGTCGAGCGTGATCATCGACGCCGGCAACACCGAGTTGCAGGTGGGAGACGTCATCAGCGACGAGGAGTGGTGGGAGCTGAAGGAGGAGCACCCCGAATGGGAGTGCCAGATGGAGATGGGCGCCGAGGCCGTGCGCAAGCTCCTGGCGGGCCTCAATCTCGAGGAACTGAACCAGGAACTGCGGGCCCAGGTCAAGACCGAGAGCTCGGTGCAGCGCAAGAAGACCACCCTGAAGCGACTGAAGATCCTGGATTCCTTCCTGCAGAGCAACAACAAGCCCGAATGGATGATCCTGGACGCCGTTCCGGTGCTGCCGCCGGATCTGCGCCCGTTGGTGCCGCTGGACGGCGGCCGGTTCGCCACCAGTGATCTGAATGACCTGTACCGCCGGGTGATCAACCGCAACAACCGGCTGAAGAAGCTGATCGAGATCAAGGCGCCCGGCGTGATTCTGCGCAACGAGAAGCGGATGCTGCAGGAAGCCGTGGATGCCCTGTTCGACAACGGTCGCCGCTCGCGCGCAGTCAAGGGTCAGGGTAACCGTCCCCTGAAATCCCTCAGCGACATGATCAAGGGCAAGAAAGGACGTTTCCGGCAGAACCTGCTCGGCAAGCGCGTCGATTATTCCGGCCGCTCGGTGATCGTCGTCGGGCCCGAACTGAAGCTCTACCAGTGCGGTCTGCCCAAGAGCATGGCCCTGGAACTGTTCAAACCCTTCATCATCCACAAGCTGGAGGAGAAGGGTTACGTCCAGACCGTCAAGAGCGCCAAGAAGCTCGTCGAGCAGGAGCGCCCCGAGGTCTGGGACATCCTGGAAGAGATCATCAAGGACCATCCGGTCCTGCTTAACCGCGCTCCAACCCTGCACCGCCTGGGCATCCAGGCCTTCGAGCCGGTACTCATCGAGGGCAAGGCGATCCGCATCCATCCGTTGGTTTGCACCGCCTTCAACGCCGACTTCGACGGCGACCAGATGGCCGTGCACGTGCCCCTGGGCTACGAGGCCCAGCTCGAGGCGCGGTTGCTGATGCTGTCGCCGCTGAACATCCTGTCGCCGGCCAGCGGCGAACCCGTGGCTTCGCCGAGCCAGGACATAGTGTTGGGTTGCTACTACCTGACCCTGGACCGGCCCGGCGCCAAAGGCGAAGGCAAGTCCTTCGCCGACGTGGCCGACGCCCACAGTGCCTATGAGGCGGACATCATAGCCAAACACGCTGTTGTGAAGATCCGCATGGGCGAGGGGGTCGGCACCATTGAGACGACCATCGGTCGCGTCATGTTCAATGATATCCTCCCCGCTCGCATGGATTTCGTGAACAAGCCGCTGAACAAGAAGAACCTGTCCCGGATCGTGGGCGACGTGCACGCCAAGATGGGCATGACCGCCTGCATGGATTTTCTGGATCGGCTGAAGGAACTCGGCTTCCACCACGCCACCGAAGGCGGGATCTCCATCGGGATCGACGACATCATCATTCCGCCGGAGAAGGGCGCCATCGTCGCCGCTGCCCAGAAAATCGTGGATGGTTACGTGCGCGACCACCGGGACGGTGTGATCACCAACCGGGAACGTTACAACAAGGTGATCGACAAGTGGACCCAGGTGACCAACGAGGTCAGGGACCGTATGTTCGACCATCTGAGCAACGACGACCATGGTTTCAATCCTGTCTACATGATGAACGCCTCCGGCGCCCGGGGTTCCGCCGACCAGATCAAGCAGCTGGCAGGCATGCGCGGCCTGATGGCCAAACCCCAGAAGAAGATCACCGGCGGGTTTGGTGAGATTATCGAGCAGCCCATCATCGCGAACTTCCGCGAGGGGCTGACCATGCTCGAGTACTTCATCTCAACCCACGGCGCCCGCAAGGGTCTGGCCGATACGGCCCTGAAGACCGCCGACGCGGGGTATCTCACGCGCCGGTTGGTTGATGTGGCCCAGGACATCGTGGTCAACGAGCCCGACTGCGGCACTCTGCGCGGGGTCGAGATTTCCACCCTCAAGGAGGGTGAAAAGACCATCGAGTCTCTTTCCGAGCGAATCATCGGGAGGACCAGCGCCGAGGACATCATCGACGGTAACGGCAACGTCATTGCCGAGGCCGGCGAGGTGATCGACAAGAATCTTGCCGCCAGGATCGAGGACTCGGGCATCCAGGGCGTGCTCATGCGCTCGGTTCTGTCCTGCGAAAGCAAGCACGGAATCTGCGCCCTGTGCTACGGGTACAACCTGTCCGAGCACAAGCTGGTGGACATCGGCGAACCGGTCGGAGTCGTGGCCGCCCAGTCCATTGGCGAGCCAGGCACGCAGCTTACCCTGCGGACCTTCCATATCGGCGGTACGGCCAGTCGCATCGTCGAGCAGACGACCAAGCAGGCCGCCGCCGCCGGCAAGATCGTGTTCAACAAGGATGTCAAACTGGTCAAGAACGCCGACAAGCAAATGGTTTCCATCGGCCGCAAGGGCGAGATCTCGCTGGTGATGGATTCCGGCATTACCCGTAGCCAGATGACTCTGCCCTACGGTGCCATCGTGCTGGTCAAGGACAAGAAAATGGTGAATGTAAACGATCCCATCTTCGAGTGGGATCCGTTCGCGGATTTCATCCTGAGCGAGGGCGCCGGGGTCGTGTCCTTCAACGGCATCGTCGAGGGTCTGACCCTGAGCGTGGATCTGGACGAGAAGACGCGGATGAAGCAGCCGGTGATTGTAGAGAGCGCCGACAAGAGCGTGCATCCGTCCATCCAGATCGTCAACGCCAAGACCGGCCGCAAGATGGCCGAGTACATTTTGCCCACCGGTGCGTTCCTGCTGGTGAATGACGGCCAGAAGGTGCCTGCCGGCACTCACCTCGCCAAGATTCCCCGTGAAGTGGCCCAGTCCGGCGACATCACAGGAGGTCTGCCACGCGTGGCCGAGCTCTTCGAGGCCCGCAAACCCCGCGAGTCGGCGACCGTCACCGATATCGACGGCGTGGTCGAGTTCCGCGGCACGACCCGCGGCCAGCGCAAGGTGGCCGTGGTCGGCGAGGGCGACGTGGAGAAGGAATACACCATTCCTCACGGCAAGCACATCCGGACCTACGAGGGCGAGCACGTCTTGGCCGGCGACCGCCTGACCGAGGGCCCCATCAACCCCATGGACATTCTGTCCATCAAGGGCGTGGGCGAAGTGCAGAAGTACTTGGTCAACGCGGTGCAGGAGGTCTACCGCTTGCAGGGCGTGAAGATCAATGACAAGCACATCGAGATCATCGTCTCGCGGATGCTGCGCAAGGTCATGATCATCTCCCCGGGCGACACGCCGTACCTGGAAGACGAGCAGGTCAACAAGCAGGCCATCGAGGAGCTCAATCGCGACATCCACAAGAAGAACATGGACCTGCGGGCCAAGGGCGAACCCGAGCTGGAACCGGCCACCTTCGAACCGCTCCTGCTGGGCATCACCAAGGCCAGTCTGACGACCGACAGCTTCATCAGCGCCGCCAGCTTCCAGGAAACCACCCGGGTGCTGACCGACGCGGCCGCCCGCGGCAAGCGCGACGAATTGCGCAGCCTCAAGGAGAACGTGATCATGGGTCACCTGATCTCCGCCGGTACGGGGCTGAACGAATTCAAGTATCTGGCCGTGGAAGATCCTTCGGAAGAAGATAACCGCATCATCGAGGGCATCCAGGATCACGAGATCTCCGCGGCCCTGGCCGCCGAGATCGCGGCCGATATGGAGGCGGAGGCGGAAGCGGCGTCCGGGGAAGCAGGGTAGGCTGCCCGTCTTCCCAGCAATAGAAAAGTCCGGGATGTTCTCAGGCCATCTTTCAGGTGGCCCTGCGGATTACCCGGATTTTTCTATTGCTGGGAGGTCGGGCTGCTTCCCATACCCGTGACAGCACCGGCCTGCGGAGATATTTCTGGCCCACTTACGGTCTCAGGAGGGCTCGGCCGCCGAGAAAATCGTTCTGACTCGTTGAACCTATGTCCCGGACAATTTCGGGGTCGGACGAAATATCCCAAATAATGTCAAAAAAATGCCGCAAACCTTGACAAAACGTTATGCTACGGTTAATGTTCCCGGTCCACGACTGCGGCCGACAACGGCTGCTGTTGTGTTTGACTGTGCCTAACCCATGTTTTTACATGAGGTTGGCCGATATCGGAGAATTTGGGAAAGAAATTGGGCTGGGCCTCGGGTCATGGCCCGGATTGCAGGAGTTCGAAGTTGCCTACACTGAGTCAGTTAGTCCGGAAGGGCCGCAAGCCCCAGACCAAGAAGAGCAAATGTCCGGCTCTGCAGGCCTGTCCCCAGCGCAAGGGTGTGTGCACCCGCGTCTATACCCAGACGCCCAAGAAGCCCAACTCGGCTCTGCGGAAAATCGCGCGTGTCCGGCTTACCAACGGCATCGAGGTGACTGCCTACATCCCCGGTGAAGGTCACAACCTGCAGGAACATAGCATCGTGCTGGTCAGGGGCGGACGGGTGAAGGATCTCCCCGGTGTCCGCTACCACATCATCCGCGGCACCCAGGACGCCTCCGGCGTCGATGATCGCCGCCAGGGCCGTTCCAAGTACGGCGCCAAGCGGCCCCGCACTTAATAATTGGTTCGACCAATTGGGCCGACCAGTTGGATCGACCACAGATTCGCGCCAGGTTTGCCAATGATGGCGCAGGTTGATTTTTTGCCGGCCGATTGCCGGCGCAGATGGCGGATAGACCGCCCAGGAGATAAAGAAATGTCGCGACGCAGGTCCCCCGAAAAGCGAACTTCGCCGGCCGATCCCCGGTTTGGCGACCTGATGGTGACCAAGTTCATCAACTATTGCATGAAGGACGGCAAGCGCAGCGTCTCCGAAAAGTCTATCTATCTCGCGCTGGACCTGATCAAGGAAAAGAGCGGCCAGGAGGGCATCGATGTCTTCCGTTCCGCCCTGAGCAACGTCAAGCCCAGTGTAGAAGTCAAATCCCGGCGCATCGGCGGGGCCACCTACCAGGTGCCCGTCGAGGTCCGGAACGAACGGCGGACCCAGCTGGCCATGCGTTGGCTGATCGGTTTCGCCCGCAGTCGCCCTGAGAATACCTTTGCCGAACGGCTGGCGGCTGAACTGTTGATGGCGAGCAAAAACGAAGGACCGTCTATCAAGAAGCGCGAAGACACTCACCGTATGGCTGAAGCGAACCGAGCGTTCGCCCACTGCCGCTGGTAAGGGTCCCTCTCGTTCGCCGACAAGTGCTTCGACACACGGAACACACGGATGGACTGCAGATTCGAATAGCCTGAATGCGTCCCGCGAAAGGAATCGCCGGGATCAGAGGCAAAGGAGACGTACTGCCCTAACTCTTCCGGAGCGGGGTCATGTGCGCGTTGTTTGGTTGGGTCTGGGTATCGCCCGAAGGATCTTTCCGGCGGCCCGGCCCCCCGCACCATTTGGGAGTTAGGTGGTGGCTCGCGAAGTTGCGCTCGAATTGACCCGGAATATCGGGATCATGGCTCACATCGACGCCGGTAAGACGACGACGACCGAGCGGATTCTGTACTACACCGGGCGAGTGCACCGCCCTGGCGACGTCGATGACGGTGCCACCCAGATGGATTACATGGAGCAGGAACGGGAACGCGGGATCACGATCATGTCCGCGGCTACGACCTGCCGGTGGCGGGACCACCATATCAACATCATCGACACTCCCGGGCATGTCGATTTCACCGCGGAGGTGGAACGCAGCCTGAGGGTTTTGGACGGCGCCGTGGCCGTCTTTTGCGGGGTCGGCGGGGTGGAGCCCCAGTCCGAAACCGTCTGGCGGCAGGCCGATCGTTACCACGTGCCCCGGATCGCGTTCATCAACAAGATGGACAGGCTGGGGGCGGATTTCGGGCTGGCCGTCGAAAGCATGGTCAAGTGCTTGGATGCCCGGCCGCTGAAGGTGAACCTGCCCATCGGCGTGGAAGATTCCTTCATCGGGGTCGTCGATCTGGTGGAAATGAAAGCCCGGATCCCCAACGAGGAGGACTTGGGCGCCACCTTCGAAACCGTGGAGATACCCGCCAAAATGGCGGAGGAAGCGGAAGCCGAGCGGGTCAAGTTGATCGAGACCGTGTCCGAGGTGGACGAAGAGCTGACGGAGCTCTTCTTGGCGGAGACCGAGCCGACGATCGAGCAGCTCAAGGCGGGCATCAGGCGTGCCACGCTGGCCGGGGAAATCGTTCCGGTCCTCTGCGGATCGGCCCTGAAGAACAAGGGCGTGCAGAAGCTGCTTGACGCGATCATGGACTATCTGCCCTCGCCCCTGGACCGGCCCGCCGTCGTGGGTACCGGCAAGGACGGGGAAGGGATGGAGACCCGCAGCCCTGACGACGAGGAACCGTTCAGCGCCCTGGTTTTCAAGATCCTGGCCGATCCCTTCGCCGGACGGCTGGCTTTCATGAGGGTCTACAGCGGCAAGCTGGATGCGGGCAAGACGGTCCTGAACGTCAACACGGGCAAGCGGGAACGGATCCAGCGCCTGCTGCGTATGCACGCGGACAAGCGCGAGGACCTTCAGGAGGTCAGGACCGGCGACATAGTTGCGGCGGTCGGCTTCAAGGAGATCCGCACCGGGGACACCCTGACCGTACAGGAGCATCCCCTGTTGCTGGAGGCCATGTCCTTCGCCGAACCGGTCATCTACATGGCCATCGAGCCTAAGACAAAGGCCGATCAGGACAAGCTGGGCGGGGCCCTGCGGTCCATGGCAGACGAGGATCCCTCCTTCCATGTGAGGAAGGACCTCGACAGCGGCCAGACGGTGATCTGGGGCATGGGCGAACTGCACCTGGAGATCATGGTCGACAGGCTTATGCGGGAACACCACGTCGCCTGCAACGTGGGACGGCCCCAGGTGGCCTACCGCGAGACGGTCACCAGCGAAACGAGATCCCGCGGGGGATTCTCGAAGGAGCTGGCCGGGAAAACGAATTTCGCCGAAGTGGAGCTGGCCATCGCTCCGGGCGATTACGGAACGGGTAATATCTTCGTCAACGATGTCGGCGAAGATGTGGTTCCCGCGGAATTCGTTCCCTACATAGAGAACTCGGCCAAGCAGGCCTGTGAAACAGGAGTGCTGGCCGGATATCCCCTGGTCGATGTCGCCATCAGGTTGGTCGGCGGCAAGTTCGACGAAGGGGAGTCGACGGAAATGGGATTCCGAAACGCGGCCGTCACCGCCCTGTGGGACGGGGCCAAGGCCGCGGATCCGGTCCTGCTGGAACCCGTCATGTCCGTGGAAATCAATGTTCCCGCGGAGTTCCTGGGTGAAGTGACCGGGCATCTGAACTCACGTCGAGGGCGGGTGACCGGGATGGACCAGCAGGGTGGCCTCAAGGTGGTTCACGCGGTGGTGCCCCTGGTCGAGATGTTCGGCTACGCGACACAATTGCGATCGGTGACCCAGGGCCGGGGAGAATTTTCCATGCAGTTGGCTCGGTACGACAAGGTACCGGAGAAAATCGCCGCGCAGATCATGCGGTTGTACGCTGGAGCTTAAGGCCGGGATTCGAGATCTGGTTTAAGCACTTTTCAGGAGGTGGCCAGCAATGGCACGCGAAAAGTTTGAACGCACAAAGGATCATGTGAACGTCGGCACCATCG
>CBDUYZ010000072.1:0-10400 GCA_965371575.1 uncultured bacterium | reverse complement strand
CCCGGGACAACCCGAATCACGCACTTTCTCAGCTGAAGGAAAGTTTCGATGCCGACCTACGAATATGAATGCACGCGTTGCGGAATCATCACCGAGGAGTTCAAGCCCATCTCCGCTCCCAGGAGACAGCGCTGTCCCGAATGCCGGGGCAAGGTTACGCGCCTGATTTCCGGCGGCTTGGGCGTCCATTTCAAGGGGTCGGGCTTTTATGTCACCGACTCCCGCGGTAAGATGAGCGGCGGCGGCAAGGACAGTGCGGAGCCAGCCGCCGGCAGTGAAAGCAAGGCAGGCGAAAAATCCGAGTAGCTTGAAAACCAGACTATTGAACAGCAGGCCGGAATTCCGGAGGACGCCATGGCACCCGAAAACGTTTTTGTCGAGGTCGACGGACTGAAGATCGGAGTCACATCCGGCACCACCGTGCTACAGCTCCTGGATCAGATGGGCGACCTCGACCCGGGCGAGGACAACCCCATCGTCATAGCGTCGATCAACGGCCGCCGCACAAACCTGGCCGAACCCCTGTTCGGGGACGAACGGATCCGCTTCATACGGATGAATTCCAAGGAAGCCCAGACCACCATCCAGCGCACAGTCCAGTTCCTGGCCCTCGCCGCCGCCGAAGATCTCTTTCCCGGACACACCCTCAACGCCTATTTCAGCTGCGCGCAGGGCATGTACTGCGAGTTGGACCGCGACGAGCCACTGACCGACGCCGAAATCACCGCCATGGAAGCCCGCATGAGGCAACTGGTGGACAGGAACCTGCTTCTGACTCCCCAACGGTTCGGACTGCGGGCGCTGCTGAAGATCTATAAGCGTCGGGGCGACCTGCGCAGTCTGACCACCACCAAGTATCTGCGGCGCGACTCCCTCGTTTTCTACAGCATGGAAGATTCGCAGCATCTCTATTTCGGCAGGCAACTGCCGTCCACCCGATACGTTCGCGCCTTCGGCCTGGTGCCCGAAAGCCCGGGGTTCGTGCTGCTGACCAACGTCAAGGGCGACCCTGCCCGCGTCCCCGAATACATCCCTCAACCCAAGCTGCTCGACACCCTGCGGGAATACACGACCTGGGCGGAAAAGATCGGCGTGCAGGATACAGGCAGTCTCAACGAATTCATCGTCAATGGGCGCACAAGCGACCTGATCCAGATCTCCGAAGCCCGTCACGACAAGTTCTTCGTGGAGGCCGCCCAGCGCGTGGCCGACCTGCCGGAAGAGGGCCGCCTGGTCCTGATGGCGGGCCCCTCCAGTTCCGGCAAGACCAGCAGCGCCAAGAGGCTGATGGTCCAGTTGCGGGTCCTGGGGCTGCAGCCCATGGCCCTGTCCCTGGACAACTATTTCGTCGACCGGGAAAAGACTCCGCGCGACAAGGACGGGGACTACGATTTCGAATCCCTGGACGCCTTGAACGTTAATCTATTCAATGATCATCTCAAGGCCCTGTTGGCCGGCGAGGAAGTGTTCCTGCCTCGCTTCAACTTTCGCGCGGGCAAAGCCGAGACCGTCGAAACCCCCACCCGCATCCAGCGCGGGCAACCCTTGCTGGTGGAAGGCATCCACGCCTTGAATCCGCAACTCACCGCGGCCATTCCCGCACAGGACAAGCTGCAGATCTACGTGTCGGCACTGTGCCACTTGAACATCAACAACATCAGCTATATCAAGACCACGCATAGCCGACTCTTCCGGCGCATCGTGCGCGATGCCAAGTTCCGCGGCTACACCGCCAGCGAGACCCTCGCCCGCTGGCCCAAGGTCCGGCAAGGCGAAGACAAACACATATTTCCCTACCAGAGCAACGCCGATCTGTTCTTCAATTCCGGATTGACCTACGAACTGGCCGTGCTGAAGCTGTGGGCGGAACCACGACTGGCGGCGGTAGAATCCGACGATCCCCACTACGGACTGGCGTGCACCCTGATCGAACTGCTGTCCCTGCTGCTGCCCATCGACGCCAGCCAGGTTCCGCCCACTTCACTGTTGAGGGAATTCATCGGGGGCAGCGGCTTCGACTACTGATTCCGCCGAAATCTACATCGCTCCGATCGAATTACACGATGCCTGACGGGCAGATACAGGAAGACGGGTCAGGGGACCAGGAAACTTTTCCGCAGTTGGATCACGGCCGCTTCGGTATCCTTCTCGTTGGTCAGGAAGGAAACGGTCGAAAACGAGGTGGCGATCATGTGGATTTCCACACCTGCCTTGCCGGTCGCTTCGAAGACGGTGCCGGCAATGGCGGGCCGTTCGCTGAAGTGGGGACCATAGATGGAAATCGCGCTGCAATGGCGCTGATATTCGATGCTGCGGGCCTGAAGTTCGTCCTGGAGTGACTGGAGAAGGCCGAGGGCCTGGTCCAGGTCGTCCTCCTTGATGGCGATGCCGATGTTGTTGAGCCCTTCCTGATCGATAAAAGAGGTGACGCAGTTGATGTTGATGCCCTTGAGACCGAACCCTGAAAGAACCCGGCCCGCCAACCCATAGCCTCTCTTTGCACCCATGATCCGGACCAGAACGAGGTTGTCGACCCTCGCGATGCCTCCGATTGCCATCTTTCCCGTCATGTCCGCATCTCCAGGTTGCAATATCCACATGAACAGTACGATTACGGCCTTGAGCGACACCCCCCCCCGGGCCACCGAACTTTTCAAAGCTAGCTCCTGCAAACGCGGAAACAAAATAATCCTTCGAATTGTGAAAATTCCAGGTCAAATTTCCCGGGCCGGTGCCGGGGGGTTGACATCCCCCGTCCCACCAGGTAAAAGCAGAGATGTAAATCGGTTTCCCGCCCACCTGCAGATCGGAGGTTCGGAATGAAGAAAGTAGCAGTCGTTTTGAGCGGGTGCGGAGTCTTCGACGGTTCGGAAATCCACGAGGCCTGCGCCGCGCTGCTGGCCCTGCACCGCGCCGGGGCGGAAGCGGTGATCTGCGCGCCGACCGGCCCTCAGCTGCATGTCATTAACCATCTGGCGGGCGAACCGGCCGCAGGAGAATCTCGGGACGTGCTGGTCGAGAGCGCCCGTCTGGCCCGGGGCGAGATCCGGCCCCTGTCCGAAGTCGATATCGCCGACCTCGACGCCGTGTTGCTGCCCGGAGGCTTCGGTGCCGCCAAGAACCTCTGCACGTTCGCCGTTGACGGGGAAAACTGCACCGTCAACCACGAGGTCGAATCATTCCTGCGCGAGGCCCACGGCCAAGGCAAGGCCATCGGGGCCATGTGCATCGCCCCGGTGATCCTGGCTCGGGTCTTCGGGACCGATTTGAACCCTTCCCTGACCATCGGCAACGATTCGACTACGGCCGCCAAGATCACCCTGATGGGCGCCCACCACGTCGATTGCACAGCGGCCGAAACGGTGGTGGACGAGAGCAACAACATCGTCACCACGCCCGCCTACATGCTCGCCGGCAACATCGGCGAGGTTTTCGACGGAGCCGAGGCATGCGTGGAGAAACTGCTGGGCCTGTGCCGCTGAAAAGCCATCCCTCCGACCGACAGGCGTCTTTATCTCCGGGGCGCCTGTTTTCCATGGATTTCCTCGAAAATCCGCAATGTTGGGGTTGATTTTCCAGGGTCTGGTAGGTTAGCTTCCCCGTTCTCGGACTTGCCCCATCTTCAAGGAGCTTCTTCATGTCTGACATAAAGCCGATAGATGACGAGGGGAAGGGTTCCCCCATCTCCAACATCGCCCACCCCGATTTCCAACCCCGTCGCCGCACGCCCTGGGGTACCATCGATGGCCGCGTCATCAGCTTCGTCAGCCGCAAGGGCGGAGTCGGGAAGACCACCTCCGCGGTGAATCTCGGCGCGGCCCTCGCCCTGTCGGGCCATACGGTGTTGATCGTCGGCATGGATCCCCAGTGCGGTGTCTGTCGGACCCTTGGTGTTCCACCCCATGAGCTGACCACGTGCCTGAGCGAAATCCACACCGGCGACCAGCCCCTGACCGGCATTATTCACACATCCACCCTGCAGAACTTGTTCTTCATTTCACCCCGGATCCTCACCCTGGAAGAGGAAGAATCCTATCTTCAGGCCCTGGAAAAGGATCCCGACACCTTCATCCGCGAAATCGACCGGGCCCGCCATCTCTACGACACGATCCTCATCGATTGCCCACCCGGCTTGGGCACCGCGGCCAGAGCCGCCCTCATGGCCTCGGACAGCTATCTCGTGCCACTGCAAGCCGAGGAACTCTGCCGGGATTCCGTGGACAATCTCCTGGAATTCGTGGACACCTTCCGTGAGCGTATCTACCCGAGCGACACCGAGACCGCCGGACCCTTGCCCGGTCGGTCCCCCGGCGTTGGCCTGAATCATCCCCTGGCTCTGGAAGGTATCTTCCTGACCATGGCCAGCGCGCGTACTCGTATGGGCCGTCACGTCGCCGCCCGGGTGAGCGATGATTTCGGGAATATCCTGTTCGAAACCGCCGTACCACGCACCACACGTCTGAGCGAGATGGCCCTGCGAGGCAAACCTGCGGTGATCTTTGACCGCCGTTCGACCGGCAGCCGCGCCTATTTCAATCTGGCGGATGAGATCGTCCACCGATATCGTCTGTCTGAGGATTCCATGGGGCTGAAGCAGGGTTCCTCCATTCCCGATCCAATCGATCCCCTCAGCCCCGTGCCCGACGGCGAGGCGGACGAGTCAGAATCAAATCCCGCCCTGAAGATGCCCTCGGCGGGCGGACTCGATAAATTCCTGGCCGATCTGGGGGGACCCCAGATGGTGGTTTCGTCCATCCCCTCCTTCGAGGAGCCCGCAGAGCCCGAAATGGTCTCCCTGGACGACCTGCTTGCCGAGGAGGAGGACCGGGGCGATCTTGAGAAGAAGGACGAAAACTGGGACGAGGGATTCTGGAACCACGATTCCAAAGGCGAAGACCGGTTCAACTGATCCCCGCGTCCGGGAGGTCAACCGGGTCGGGCGGAGGTGGCGAATTGGCGACTGATACGATGAAGTGCCTCGTGTTCGACAAATCCAGCATGGCCTGGGACAAAACCACAGGATTCATCAGGAGAGAGATGCCCGTACCCGTCCTGGACGAGGACGGCGACCCCAATGACGTGGACAACGTCGTGGTCAAGGTCATCTACGCCGGGTTCTGCGGCAGCGACCGCGGTATCTGGAACCGTACCGCCTTCAAGGGCATGATATTCGACAGTCTCAAGCGGGAAAAAAAATCAACCCGCATCATCGGCCACGAGATGGTGGGTGAAATCATCCAGGTAGGATCCCGGGCCCGCGCCCGGTTAGGCTACAGCCCCAAGGACATCGTCTCCGCCGAAAGCCACATCATCTGCGGCACCTGTTTCCAGTGCCGCATCGGCCAGACCCATATCTGCAGCCAGGACGTGATCATCGGCATCGGCCGTGACGGCTGCTTCGCCGAATACATCAAGCTGCCGGCCAACGTGCTTTGGCCCACCAACCCCCGCAAAATCAAGATGAAGGTCGCCGCCCTCCAGGAACCCTTCGGCAACGCAGTACACGCCTGCACCACCGCCGACCTGCGGGGCCGGACCGTGGCGGTGTTCGGCTGCGGAACCATCGGACTGTTCGTGATCATGGTGGCCCGTGCCCTCGGAGCCACACGGGTCATCGGCATCGAGCCCAACCCCAGCAACGTGGAAATGGCCAAGCAACTCGGGGCCGACGACGTGATCCCGGTGGACCTGTCCCGTGCGGCTCCCCACGCGTGGAGCGCCGACAAGGAACTGGTGCAGGATGTGCGGAACGCCTTCGGCGGCATCGGACCCGACGTTTCCATGGAGATGGCGGGCTTCAATTCCAGCGTCAACAACGCCATCCAGGCGGCTCGGCGAGGGGGCGACGTAATCCTGTTCGGCCTCAAACAGGGCAGCTTCCACATCCAGGCCTTCGACCGGTTGATCGTCAACGGCCTGACCTTGCACAGCGTGATCGGTCGCCGGATCTTCGAAACATGGTATATTACGCGCAACCTCCTGGAGGACCGCACCAACGGCATCCAGGACAGGATTGCCGACGTCATCCTGGGCGGCGGCGAGGATGCGGTCGTACACATCGACGAATTCGCCCCGGGTTCCTTCGAGGCGACGCTCGCCGCCTGGCCCAAACCGCTGATCCAGTTCTGAACGGACCGCCCATCATTCAAGGAGAATCTTCATGAAGATCACAATCGAATACTGCCAGGTTTGAAACTACGAACCAATCGCCTCCGGTCTGGCGGGCGCCCTCAGGGATAGATACCAGGTGGAAGCGGAACTCATTGCCTCGGGCGGCGGAGTTTTCGAGGTGGAAATCGACGGTCGGCTGGTCTTTTCCAAGAAGGCCCTGGACCGTTTCCCCACGGCAGAGGAGATCTTCGCGGAAATCGACCGACTCAGTCCAAATCTTCGTCCTGATCCTGATCCTGATTCCTGATCTTCCTGAGCTCCCTGCTCAGTTCCTTCATTTCCTTCCGCAGATCCTCCAGCTCCTGGCGCAGATCATCCTCCGAAACGTCCGACCACCGGTCGCGGGAACTGTTCCAGTCTTCCGTATGGATCTGGTTGAAACCCGTCTGGACGGCGTGCGCCACCTGGACCATGATCTGATCCAGATCCAGTTCTACGGTCGTGTCGTCGAACGATAGGTCCAGGCGGTTGTCCTTGCCCAGCCGGACCTGCAGCTGCATTTCATCCAGTTCCGCCATGACCTCATCCAGTCCGGCCATCGCCTCGGCCACGATTTCGTGGACTTCCTCCATTTCGATGGTCAGTTCCTCTCCGTCATCACCGATGATGATGATCCTGGGGTCATTGTCCGAGCTCGCGGGTTCGTCGGCCAGGAGGGTCGCCGGCAGGGCGATCAGAAGCCCCGTGATCAAGACTGTAAATATTCGTCGACGCGTATCCATGGCGAACCTCCCGTGAAACCAGATGTAGAAAAGCGGGACGCCTTGACGGGTCCCGCTTCTCATTACGCAAAATCATCACCTGGGTTGCGCGCGAAGATCAGAAAATCATGCCCAGGTCCGGCACCTGCAACGAATTCCAGTAGGCGGAATCGATCTTCAGACTGACCGAGCCCCGACCGCCTGACCGCGGCCGGACCATGCCGCCGGGCCCCACGCCCTCGCTCAGCGGCGGACAGATGACCGTCAACAGGACTTCATCCTTCTTGCTGGCAATGATTTTGATCTCGAGGCCCTGCCGGGGCAGGATGTGCAGGATCTCCTCCAGGGAAACCGTTCCCACCCAGCCCATACCTTCAGGGGCAGCCGGTCCGATGTAGAATTTGTCCGACCGCCAGACATCCCCGCCGGGAGTGATCCGGATCTCCATTATCGCCTTGGTAGACTCGGGCAGACGATCCTGATCCAGGCGGATGGTCCCGGCCTGCAGCCCCAGAGGCAGTGGCGCCTTGAGGGCCACCACGAGGTTGGTGACATCAGCCATCTTGACAGACCGCTCCTGGTCCTGGGCCAGCACACGGGCATGGGCGGTGAGAATCGCCTGGGTCTGGTCATTCAAGGCCAGCCACGTTTCCGTCCAATCGCGACCTGCGGTGGATTCGTCCTGCAGTTTGACCGCAGTCTTCCGGCATTCGACCCAGGCCGCGTCGAATTCCTTCCGGGCACGGGCCAGATCGGCACGGGCCAACGACCCCAGGTGTACCGCCCAGCTGGCCAGGAACGGTTTGCCCGCCGACGCCGCTACACTGTCCCAGACAGCGGGCGTATTTTGGTCGAACATGTTGTCCCGAAAAACAATCACCAGATCCCTGTCGCCGCCCGCAAACAGATGATCGGGGATCATATCCGGATCATTCGACCCCTCCAGACAGCGCAGGGCAGCTTCGTACCTGATTCTCTCCAGAAAATCGCCGTAGGCTTCCGGATGGAACCGGACCGCCCGGTTGGCGGCCAGATCGGAAAGGACCCGCGGGGATTTCCTCGCCTCAGCGGCCAGGGAGGCGGGCTTCTTCAGGGTCGAGTAAAGGTCGAGCGTGCCGGTCAACAGGGATGGGGGGTGCCCGCCGGCGAACATGACCGTCTGTGCGCGCAGGTTGGTCAGGATGCTCCTGATTTCCGCTGACGGCCAATCCTGGTCCCTCAATTCCCGGCGGTAGGGCAGCGATGTCTGCCTCCATTTCCTTTCGGCTTTCTTGAGCCTTACAAGCGCGAACGCACTGTTGGCATAGGCGCGGGTCATGTGGCTGGCGATTGTGGAAACCTGCCCGGCCGCCCGGATGAGATTCCTTTCCCAGCCCTGCGACCAGGATTTCGTTTCGAAGAGGGTCAGCAGCGAAGCCATTCCCTCCACTTGCCCCCGGGTTTGGTCCAGGACCACCTTCGCCTCCACCGTTCCCAGGTCGCGACGGGCATCTTCCAAAACCCCCTTTTCTTTTTTTGCCAGGGAATCGCGGCGGGCGATAACGGCATCGTCGGGCAGTGTGGAGACGTCCACCCAAAACACGCTGGCGGCCAGGGAATACCAGGCCAGTTCAAGGCGCGCCAACTCATTCTCCAGGACCAGCCCCTGGTTGGCCAAGGACCTCATCCTCTGGGATTCACGGTCGGGGCGGCTACCCTGCTGGATTCCGTCGTCCGCCAGCTTGGCGAACAGTTCCACCTGTTGATTGAGGGGTCCCGCGGCATTTTCCCTCAAGTTGCCGAGGGCTTTGCGCCTTGCCTTGTCCAGGGATGGATTCAGGCCTTTCCCCGATCCGGTCACCAGTTTCAACTGCCGTGCGTAGACACCACCCACGTCGATGACTTCGAGCAGGGTCGCCGCCCGTTTGGTCCGGGGCATCTCCCCCATGAGCCCCTGCAGGTTCGCCCATTCCAGGCTTTCCGCCAAGGTCTTCCCCTCATTCCACATCATTGCGGCGATGCCGGCCATGGCCAGGATCAACCCCAGCAAGGCGGCCCTGAGGAATTTGCTGCGGGAAAAGATCCGACCGTGGGAGCTGGTGATCGAGCCCAACATCTTCCGTTTCAAGGGGCTGAGTTTTCGGGGTTTCGGACGGGATTTCGGGCGGGGCTTCGACCCAGAAATACGGCTGGGGCCCGGTACCGGGGTAGCGGCCAGCGGAATGGCTGGTGAGCGTCGCCTGGACCTGGTGGGTTCCGACGGCGGCCGGGAGGCCGGCGGCGGAGCCACTTTGTCAGATCGGCCGCGTGAGGCCGACGGGGATCCCCGCACCGACCCGGCCGCGGAAATGGTTTCCCGCCGAGGCTTGTCGAATTGCTCGGGCGCAGATCCGGAATGAACCTGACTACGCTGACTCGTCCTGGAAATTCCTGCCTGATCCCCGGCCTCCAGGAAATTCCTGATCTCGGTGATGTAGTCTTCCACTTCGGCAACATACTCGCCAGCCAGCCAGGCCATCATTATCCGCTGCCAGCCGGCGAAAGCGCACCCTTCGGATTGCAGTCCCACCAGGGTGTGGTTGTTGGCCTCACTGGGAGAAAACGAGGCAAAGCGCAGATTCTTGCGGTCCTTTTCGGGCATGCAGGCGATGATCAAGGCGAGGCATCGGTCACTCTGGGCATTGGCCTGCTCGATGGGCATCGTCAGCTTTTTTTCGGCGATGAACTTGAGTACGGCTTCATCGACAAGGCCGATGTCGTTTTTGCTCGAGGGCGGATCGACAAGCGGCGCTGAGGAATCGAAATCGATTTCCTCCCGCTGAAGCTTCAGGTCGGGATTCCATTCGTCACAGAAGGTCACGACCTTGGCCACCGCGAAAGGATTGCGCAGGAATGTGGCGAACGAGCCCTCCGACAGGACCACCGCGTGGAAGAGGGGATTCAAACCCTTGCCGGCCCTGATAACCGTGAACAGGCTCCCGGCAACCGAAGGCATGGACGAGGTCAGACGGAAGGACATCAGCGCAGGGTGTTCCAGGCCGAGGGGCGGCGCCGTCCCCCAATTCTCGCACAGACGGACAATTTCATCCGTGGTTTCCTTGCCCATTCCCGGCGAATGGGCCAGAACGGACCTGCCCGGGTTGTCGTCCTTGATTTTTACTCCGAAGAGCATCTGTTCGATGAAAGGCATGGTCCGACCCCACAAGAAAAGTGAATCTCTTCTGTTCCCTTCTCTAAATCGGCCGAAAATCCCGGTTCCTGAGCCGGAACCGGTTATAAATCAAGGACAATACGAATATTGAAAAATCCGGCCTCCCGCGGCAGGGGAGGCCGGATTCATGGCGGGTGGAGAAAAGATCAGACGTCCCTTTCCAGCCCCAGACGCTTGACCTTGTCCACATTGCCGGGCGACTTGGCCGCGGGATGCTCGATATCGAACATCTCCTTGGGCATCTTGCCCGTCAACCACGAGGGATTCATGGGATACACATGGGGATTGAACATGACCCCGTACATGTGCCAGATCAGGATGGCCAGGAAAGCCAGCCA
>CBDUYZ010000071.1:0-10405 GCA_965371575.1 uncultured bacterium | reverse complement strand
AATCGCCGCGAATTATTCGGAACGGAACGGGAGCCAACTCGTCACCTTCAAATTCGAGGCGGAGCACCTCGGGCAGATCGACGTCAGGCTGCAGGCGAAAGCAGATCATCTGACGATCCGGTTGCTTGTCGCCTCTCGTGAGTCGGAAGCAGCCCTGCGGGAAAACATCAAGGAACTGGTGGAGGCGATCCAGAAACGGACCGGCCGGTTTCAACAGGTCGAAGTGCGGGTGAATCTCAAGGGCGGCGAGGATCTCGGCCAGGAGTCCACCGAAGAGGACTCCGGCCAATCCCCGGAAGGGGATACTCGGGATGAGTCCGGAGCGGATCCGGACAATGCAGGAGACTCGGACAACCGGGACCCCAGCGAAATCAAAATGGAGCCCGATGATCGGGCGCAAGGAGGATAGATCATGCCGGTCACAGGAGTCACCGATGGATATGGGCCCGTGCTAGGGCAACCCGCGCGGGATTACACGGCGGTCGACAAGATGGATTTCATGACTCTCCTGGTCGCCCAGATCAAGAACCAGGATCCCCTGAGCCCCATGAGCAATGCGGAGTTCACGGACCTGATAGTGGCCCAGCGCGCCTTCCAGGCCAACAGCCGGGTCATCACCACAGCGGATCAGGTGCTGCAGGAACTGGTGAATCTCGTGGGATAGCCGGCGTTGACGGCTGGACAATCGTCTCAAGGAGCTAAAGTTCATGATCAAAGTCACGAAACTTAATGGGAACGAACTGGTGGTGAACGCGGATCTTATCGAGTTCATCGAAAGCACTCCCGACACCTTGATCAGTCTGACCACCGGTCGGAAGATCATGGTCCTGGAGGAGCTCGACGATGTGATCCGCATGGCCGTCGGCTACCGGGCCAAGGCGAGGATCTATCCTGTACCGACCGGCGGTACGGGCTCGGTGTTCGAGGGGTGAGCTTGAATCCGGCCACCAGTCGCGGGATCTGTTCCCGGCGGAGCAACTTGGGAGACTGGCAGTGGACATAGCAACCATCATCGGTCTTGCCGCCGCATTCGGCCTGGTGGGCTGGTCCATCCAGGACGGCGGCAATATCAGCGGGTTCTTCAACCTCTCGGCCGCCGCCATTGTCCTGGGCGGGACTTTCGGCTCGCTTCTGGTTCATTTCCCCATGTCGCGCATAATCGGACTGTTCGGCATTCTCAGGAAGACCCTGGTCTACGCCCAGCCCCGACCGGATGCGGTCATCGCCAAGATCGTCAAGTACGCCGAACGGGCCAGGCGGGAGGGAATGTTGGCCCTGGAGGACGACTCGGAAACCGAATCCGACGAGTTCCTCCGCAAGGGCCTGCGCCTGGCAGTGGACGGAACGGACCCCCAGCTCCTGGAAAAGATCCTGCAGACAGACGTCCACCAGATCGAAAACCGTCATTTCGAAGGGGCCAGGATTCTGGCGGCCGGGGGAACCTTTGCTCCGGCCTTCGGCATGATCGGGACTCTCATCGGGCTGGTCAGCATGCTGTCCAAACTCACTGATCCGAGTCAGATCGGTGCGGGGATGGCCACAGCCCTGGTCACCACTTTCTACGGTGCCGTGTTGGCCAACGCCCTGTTCCTGCCCTTGGCGGGCAAGCTGGAGACCCGCTCCCGTGAAGAAATCCTGAGCAAGGAAATGGTCATCGACGGCATCATGGCCATCCAGAGCGGTGATTCTCCACGGATCGTCGAGGAGAAGCTGAAATCTTTCCTTTCCCCAACCCTCCGCCGGAAGGTCGATACCACCAAGAAGAGGGCCGCCTGACCGGCCTGCGGGGGGGCAGCGACATGGCGGCAAACGGAGGCCTGGATTGAAATGAGTTCGAAGAGAAAGGACCTCATCATACGAGGTAAGATTGATGGCTGGGTCATGACCTACGCCGACATGATGAGCCTGTTGCTTACTTTCTTCATCCTGATCGTCTCCTTTTCCACGCTGCAACAGTCAAAATTCCATCAGGCCGCCCAGTCCCTGCAGGAGGCTTTCGGCATCCTCCAGTTTCCCGAGTCGGTGATCGAATTCAAGAACCCCGTGTATCCGGACCGCAGCAATGACGCCGCCGAGGCGGAGGTCTACTATGAGATGCAGGAGATAGAGCAGATCATCCTGGAAAACGGTCTGGACCGGGAGGTCCAGGTTCAGATGCAGGAAAATGGAATCCTGTTCCGGATCCAGGCCCCGTTCCTTTTCGGCTCGGGCCAGGCCGACCTCCTGGCGGAACCCATGAAGATCCTGGGCGAATTGTCGGTCCTGTTCCGCAAGTTTCCCCATCTGATCCGCATCGAGGGTCATACGGACAGCATGCCCATAAATTCGATTCGTTACCCATCCAACTGGGAGCTCTCCGCGGCGCGCGCGGTGACCGTGGCACGATATTTTCAAGGGTTGGGGTTGTCGCCGGAAAGGATCGCGGCCACAGGATTCGGGGAATACCACCCCATCGCGGCAAACAACACAGCCCAGGGGCGTGAAAAGAACCGACGAGTGGAGATATTGCTGGAATTGGACAAGAGGGAACTGCCCCGCGGTGTTGGACTGCCCTTTGCCGATCCTCTCTTCAAAGGACGGGACGCTGAGGCTCAGGGCCGGTCAAGCGGATGAAAACACGCCGGTGCGGTCGATAATCGACCCGCGGCTTGACCCCGCGGCGGAATTTCCGCCGAAATCGCAAACGGACAAGGAGCATTGGCATGGCGGACAGATCAACCACTAATGCGGGTGAAACCGAACATGAGGCCGGGAGGGGAATGCTGGAGAACAAGGCCGTCCTGCTGGGGATCATCGTCGTCGTTCAGGCCCTGGTGGCCATCGGTCTGACCCAGTACGTCCTTATCCCCAAGCTCACTGTCCATCAGGCCACGGTGAGCGGCGAGCCCCTCGTCGAACTCGCGGCGGAAGTGCCACAGAGAGGGGTCATGGTGGGGCTGCAGACCATCATCGTCACCCTTGCCGGCGATTCCCACAGGTCCCGTTACCTCCGCATCAACATCACCCTTGAGGTGAAGGACAAGATCACCGCCGAGTCCGTCAAGATCCGGCTTCCCCAGATGCGGGACGTGGTGATCATGACCCTGACAGAGATATCGGCGGAAGACCTCAGTCGACCCGGTGGGAAGATGAATCTTCGAGCAGAAATCTTCCGGCGCCTGGACGAAAGTATTGCCGGTGGAAAATTGATGAACGTCTACTTCTCGGATCTGGTAATCCAATAATCTGACAAAGGGGATCCCGTGGCGCCAGTCGATCTTGAAAAACCCATCAGCGACGCCGAGCAGGAACACGACCTGACATCGGACGACGCTTTCGACGTGGACGAGGATCTGGCCGGTCCGGTGGACAGCGTCCAGGAAATCGATTTCGAGGACGTCCTCAACGCGTCTTCCCATGAGGAGGGGCTGCAGGAGGATGGCCCGGTCAAATACGATTTTCACCGCCCCCATCATATTTCCCGCGCGTTCCAGAAAAACCTCCAGGCCGTCGCTGACCATTTCGCCAAGAACGGAACCATCGAATTCACCAGCCGACTCCGCATGGCTACCGACGTGAAATACATTGGACTGCACCAGTGCACCTACGGGGAATTCGTCCGCGACCTGCCGCGGCCGACATGTGTCGCCATGGTCGATCTGCCGCCCCTGAAAGGACCCTCTCTCCTGCACCTGGATCTCGGGCTTTGCTTCATTTTCATGAAGAAACTTCTCGGTGGCCTGCCCAATCCGGAACCGACGGTCCGGGATTTCACGGAGATCGAACGGGGCATCATCACCGATCTGGTGAAGCGTTTCCTTGAATTGTTCGGCAGGGCCATGTCAAAAATCGTGACCGTGGAGCCGGAATTGTCCGCTCTGGAGAACAACACCAATTACCTGAGCGGAATATCTGAAGGAGCTTCGCTCCTGATCCTGATGTTCAATATCAAGGCCGCCGAGTTCGAGGGACCCATCCAGTGGGCCATGCCGTTGTCGGCTTTCGGGCCCGTGCGCGAAATCTTCGACCCCAGCGATATCAAGGACTCCCGAAACGCCGAAGAATTGCGCGACGACAGGAGAAAGATCCTGGATATGGTCCAAGTCAGCGAGAGTGAACTCGTTGTACGGCTTGGCCAATTCGACACTAACCTCGAGAACATTCTCAACCTGTCCACCGGGGACATGCTCGATCTGCCGCAGGCAGTCGAGGCGCCCCTGACCATCCAGATCGCCGGCCGGGACGCCTGGCTCGGGGAAGCGGGCCGGGTCGGCAACCACCGGGCCATAAAAATGATCCAGCAGTTGACCAAGGAGTGAGCGGCATGAATAGCGACGACACATATACGACCCAACAGGACCCCGGCTCGCCAGCGAGCGAAACCGCTGAAGAATCGGTCGCAGCCACCACTGCGGTGCTGGAGGATGAATCATCCTCGCTCATCCGGGATCTGGAAGACGATGTCGCGGACGCGGCCAATCTCGACCTGCTCCTGGACATCAATCTTCAGGTGTCGGTGGAGCTGGGCCGTGCGGGCCTGAAATTTCGCGAAGTACTCAACCTGGCTCCCGGCTCGGTGGTGGAACTCGACCGGCAGACCAGTGAGCCGGTGGATATCCTGGTCAACGGATCCCTGATTGCCACTGGCGAAGTCGTGGTCGTGGACGACCATTTCTCCGTGCGTATCACCAAACTCCTGAATCGAGTGGAGAGGCTCAAGAAGGTCCTTTGATGATTCTTCCGGCGTCATTCCTGGCGACCATTGGCGGGGGCACCGTCGCCGCCGACAGCGGGATATCCTGGTGGCAGACCCTCGGTGGATTGGTGGCCGTCTTCGGCCTTCTCATACTCTGCCTTAAGCTGTTGAGCAAGTGGAACCGGCGGTCCGGTGGATCCGAATCTTCGCTCCTGACTGTCTGGCACATGGGGCCGAAGAGGGAAATCCAGGTCCTGAGGCTGGGAGACCAGGTTCACTATATCTACCGCCATGACGGAGCCATGGTGGTACTCAAGACCGAACCCCTCGGGGAATTCGAAAGCAAACGCGACGACTTGCGCACCCGCGCCGCGCTGGCCTGATCCGGTCCTGGCCAGTGTCTGGCAGGATCCCTTCCAAATCATCAAATCGCAGAAACTGATTTTCGCCCGTTGTCCCCGCCCAGGTGCGACGCAAACGTTTACCTGTGTAATTCCAACGCCTTACAAGATCGATCCAGGTATTGCCTGCTCACCGCCCCTGGCACGTCCATTGCCTTTCTGGGGCAGTAATCTTTTCGGGCCAGAACAGCGCCGCCCAACCCAGCGGAAAGCCAGGCATGATTTTCAAGGCTCAAAAACACCTCACCGGGCATCACCCGGGGACACTGCTCGTCCTGGTTTGCTTGGCCATCCTGTGCGGTCCCTCAGGGGCAGCCCAGGCCCAGGATGACGCTGGCTCGGCCGCCGTTGAGTTTACCGAAACCGATATCGAAGCCGTCGCACCGGTGATGACACTCACCCTCGAAGGCATCGAGGGTCCCAAATCTATGGATTCCGCCCTGAAGATCGTCCTGTTGATGACCGTTTTGTCGTTGGCGCCGGCAATTCTCATCCTGCTGACCAGCTTCACACGCATCGTCATCGTCCTTGGCTTCCTGCGGCAGGCCATCGGCGTCAACCACGCCCCGAACAACCAGATCATCATCGGCCTGGCCCTGTTCCTGACGTTCGTGGTCATGTCCCCGGTCCTGCACGAGATGAACGAGGATGCCATCCAGCCCTTCATGAACGAGGAGATGGGTCAGGCAGAGGCCTTCGCCAAGGTTCAGGTGCCCCTCAAGGAATTCATGCTCGGCCAGGTGCGGGAAAAAGACGTGGCCCTTTTCCTGGATCTGACCAGCTCCGAGACGCCGGACGCGCCGGAAGACCTGCCCATGCTGGTGGTCATCCCCAGTTTCGTGTTGAGCGAGTTGAAGACCGCCTTCCAGATGGGCTTCGTGCTGTTCATCCCCTTCCTGATCATCGACATGGTGGTGGCCTCGGTGCTGATGTCCATGGGCATGATGATGCTGCCACCGGTGCTGATCAGTCTGCCCTTCAAGATCCTGCTCTTCGTACTCGTCGATGGGTGGTTCCTGGTGGTCAAGTCGTTGGTCCAGGCCTTCCAGTAGGTCGGAAAGGAAACAGGACATGACGCCCGAGACAGTGATCGAAATCGGACAGTACGCCATGCGGACGGCGATCTTCGTGGCCGGTCCGATGCTGGTCGCCGGGATGATCGTGGGTCTGGTCATCAGCATCTTCCAGGCGGCCACCCAGATCAACGAGATGACCATGACCTTCGTGCCCAAGATCCTGACTGTGTTCCTGGTGCTGATCCTGACACTGCCCTGGGCCATCAACCAGATGACGGGGTTCGCCGAGGCCATGTTCAACCGCATCGCCAACATGTAGGAGACCAGTTGCAACTCGAATTAGACTTGACTCTTCTGGCGATCACCGCGGCGCTTGCTGTCCGCTTCGGTGTTCTGGCGGCGACGCTGCCGCTGCTGGATATGCGGGCCGTGCCGCCCCTGTGGCGTGTGGCGCTTGCCTTCAGCTTCGCCGCGGCCCTGGCGCCCGGCATTGCCAAAGCCCAGCCCGCGGCATCTGTTTCTCTGGCTTGGCCCTACCTGGTGATGGAGGGCGCGCGCTCGCTCGTGGTGGGCGCCTTGCTGGGGTTCACCATCAACCTGGTGTTCACGGCCGTGCGCTATGCCGGGTCGATAGCCGGGATGCAGATCGGGTTCGCCATCGTCAATTCGTACGACCCCACGAGCAATTCCCAGATCTCGGTCATTTCCCAGCTCTACTACCTGCTGGCAGTTTTGTTCTTCTTCACCACCGGGGCGCATCAGATCCTGGTGGCGGCGATGTTCCAGTCCTGCCTGGTTGTGCCGCCGTTCGCGTCCGGTGATATGGCGGGAGGCGCCTGGTACCTGGTGCGGGAATTCGGAACAATCTTCGCCTTGGGCCTGAAGATCGCCTCTCCGATCGTGGTCGTCCTGCTCCTGGTCAGCGCGTCGATGGGAATCATCGTCAAGACCGTGCCTCAACTCAACATCCTGGTGGTCGGTTTCCCCATCCAAATCGGAGTAGGCCTGATCACCCTGGGCCTCTCACTCGTTTTCTTCCAGCAGGTGACGACAGGGTACATGTCCGGCATGCAGGACAAACTTGCCGAAATCCTGCTGGCCATGCGGTAGGGATTCCCGGCCCAAAGGTCGGCAGGAGATTGCGCACAAATGCAAAAAAACAAGGAGGTGAATGATGGCCGAGGAGAACGGCGCCGAAAGAACAGAGAAAGCGACAGTCAAGCGGCGTGAACAGGCGCGCGACCGGGGCCAAGTGGCCCGCAGCACCGAGGTCACCAGCACCATCCTGCTGGTGGCCGGCATCACCGTCCTGATCGCCGGCTCCGGACATCTCACCGCAGTCCTGGGGCGCAATACGTCCTATCTGTTGTCCCAGGCCCACCAGCTGGGACCCAGCAACCAGTACGCCTTCAGGGAACTTCTGGCGAATAATCTGGAAATCCTCCTGGTCGCCTTGGCGCCACTGCTGCTGGCGGTCATGGTCGCCGCCGTGGGGGCAAACGTGATTCAGGTTGGTTTCCACGCCAGCTCCAAAGCCCTCGCTTTCCGGACCGAGAAATTGAACCCGTTGACGGGCATGAAACGGTTTTTCCAGGGAACGACCTACTTCGACATGGCCAAGCACTTCCTGAAGATCCTGATCATCGGGCTTCTGGCCTGGGGAACCATCCAGGGCCTGATGGGGCACCTGGTCTCCTATGCCGTCCTGCCCCTGCCCGAGATCGTGTCCCTGGCCCGGACCGACTTCGCGCGGCTCATGGCCAAGCTACTTCTCTTCACCGGGGCACTGGCTGTGGTCGACTGGTTCTGGCAGAAACATCGCCACGAGGAAAACCTGAAGATGACTCGACCGGAAGTGAAGAGGGAAAACAAGGACATCGAAGGCGATCCGCAAATCAAGGCCAGGGTGCGCGGCCTTCAATACGAGATGGCGCGCAAACGCATGCTGGCCGACGTGCCGACCGCGGACCTCGTGGTGACCAACCCGACCCACTACGCGGTGGCTCTTAAATACGCCTCCGGCGCCACGGCTCCGAAGGTATTGGCCAAGGGGAAGGATCAGGTGGCCTTGATGATCAAGAAGGTGGCCCGGAAGGCCCGGGTGCCGGTCATCGAAAACAGACCGCTGGCCCGGTCGCTGCACAAGCAGGTCGAAGTGGGGGCGTGCATTCCGGAAAGCCTGTACCAGGCCGCCGCGGAGGTTCTGGCCTACGTGTACCGCCTCAAGAAGGCCTGAAAACCGCAGGCTGGATAAGGGAGACTGAAGCTTGGAAACGAAAAATGTCATCGACAGGGACCTTGTGCTGGCCAACATCAATGTGCTGAGCGCCGGTGCGGTACTTGTCATCCTGGGACTCATGGTGATCCCGGTGCCGCCCATTCTCCTGGACATCTTGCTGACTTTCAGCATTTCGTTCTCGGTGACGGTCCTGCTGGTATCGCTCTACATCAAGCAACCCCTGCAATTCAGCAGTTTCCCTTCGTTGTTGTTGATACTGACCTTGACGCGATTGTCCCTGAACGTGGCTTCGACCCGGCTGATCCTCAGCAAGGGATCCGCGGGCCAGGTGATCGAGAGCTTCGGAAATTTCGTGGTCGGCGGGAACTACGTTATCGGCGTGATCGTGTTCATAATCCTGGTCATTATCAACTTCATGGTCATCACCAAGGGATCCGGACGCATCGCTGAGGTGGCAGCGCGTTTCACCCTTGATGCCATGCCCGGCAAGCAGATGGCCGTCGACGCGGATCTGAACGCCGGTCTTATCAACGAACGGCAGGCCCGCCTCCGGCGCCAGGAAATCGCCGAGGAAGCCGAATTCTTCGGAGCCATGGACGGCGCGAGCAAGTTCGTCAAGGGTGATGCCATCGCGGGCATCGTCATCACGGTGATCAACATTGCGGCCGGTTTCGTGATCGGCATGGTCCAGATGGGTCTGCCCGCCGCCGAGGCGCTCAGCCGTTTCACGGTCCTGACCGTAGGTGACGGCCTGGTCAGCCAGATTCCCGCCCTGTTGGTGTCCACCAGTGCGGGGCTGGTAGTGACCCGCTCCAGCGGCACACTCAACCTGGGGCAAGCCCTGACCCTGCAGATCTTCCGGCAGCGTAAGGCCCTGTTCCTTTCCGCCGGAGCGATGTTCGTCCTCGCCCTGATTCCCGGGCTGCCGACGGGACCCTTCCTGTTCCTGGCCGTCGCCACGGCCATCCTGGGATATTTTCTCGGGGGCAGGGTCTCCCGGTTCGACGAAATGCAATCCGGGTATGAAGAACAACAGGAGCAGTCCCAGGCGCAGGCGGAGGAGGAGCCGGAAGGCATACGGTCGGAAGACCTCTTCGTGCTGGACCGCCTGGAGCTGGAAATCGGGTACGGCCTGATTCCCCTGGTGGATGATTCCCGTGGCGGAGATCTGCTCCACCGGGTCGGAAACATCCGGCGCCAGGTAGGTTCCGAGCTCGGCATCTACATACACCCGATCCGGGTGCGGGACAACCTTCAACTGGGCGCCCACCAGTATGTCATTCGCCTCAAGGGTGTAGAAGTCGCCCGCGCCGAACTGATGCCTGACCTCCTGTTGGCCATGAACACCAGGCCGGACACAGGTGAGATCGAGGGAACACCCACCACAGAGCCCGCTTTCGGCCTACCCGCCGTCTGGCTGGAGAAAGACAACAAGGCCAAGGCCGAGCGCGAAGGGTTCACCGTTGTGGGACCCACAGCAGTCCTGGCCACTCATCTGTCGGAATTGATCCGGAGCCACGCGGACGAACTGCTCAGTCGCCAGGACGTCAAGGACATGTGCGAATCGATCCGGGAGTTCGCGCCTTCCCTCGTCGATGACCTCATCCCGGACAAGGTACCGGTCAACACTTTGCACAACGTCTTGCGGGCCCTGCTCCATGAGCGCATCCCGGTGCGGGACATCGTGACCATTCTGGAAACCCTGGCCAATTTCGGCAGTGCCGGTTTCGGCCAGGACTATCTGGTGGGCAAGGTGCGTGAAGCGTTGGGCCGTTCCATCACCGCGCTCTACGCGGAGAATGGCGGTCGTCTCCACGTGGTCTCCCTGCATCCGGAAACCGAACACGTGCTGGTGCAGGCCAGCCGCGAATCGGAACAGGCCGGCGGCGTGGTCCTGGAGCCGGGTTTCACCCAGGAATTCCTGACCCGGCTGGAGACGGTGCTGCGCGCCGCTTACGCCAACGGCCCCCAACCGGTTCTGCTCGTGCCCACGCCTATTCGCCTCTTCGTGAAAAGTCTTGTCGAACCGACCTATCCCAACTTGGCCGTCATGGGTTACACCGAGGTTTCGAAC
>CBDUYZ010000070.1:0-10430 GCA_965371575.1 uncultured bacterium | reverse complement strand
ATCAAGAAGTCCAGGATCAGGGGTGTTGAAAGCCTCGGCATGATCTGTTCCGCCAACGAACTCGGCCTATCCAACGATGCGACCGGCATCATGGAACTGGCTACGGATCTGGCCCCGGGTACCTCCGCGGATGAATTGTACGGCTTCACCGACACGGTTCTGGACATCGAGGTCACGCCAAATCGACCCGACTGGTTGAGTCACATCGGGGTGGCCCGTGAGGTTGCGGCCATTTACGGGACCAAGGTCAGTATGCCTCCAGTCTGGAGTTTTCAGCCGAGCAGCGAGAACCTGGGCATCAAGGTCATGATCGAGAATTTCGAGGATTGCCCCCGGTACGGGGCGTTCGGCGTAACTGGGGCCGAAATCAGACCTTCCCCGGCTTGGCTGCAGAATCGCCTGCGCGCCATCGGGAGCCGTCCCGTCAATAACCTGGTCGACATTACCAACTACGTGATGTTCGAGTTGGGTCAGCCAATGCACGCCTTCGACAGGACGAAGCTGACGGGCGAGACCATTTCCATCCGTGTAGCCGAGGCCGGCACCCTGGTGACCACACTCGACGAGCAGGAGCGTAAACTTGAAAAGGGGACCCTCCTGGTTTGTGACGAAAATGGCCCGATCGCCCTGGCGGGGGTCATGGGGCTGGCCAACAGCGAGGTGACCGAAGCCACCACCGAAATCCTTCTGGAGAGTGCGTTCTTCAGACCCAAACTGGTGCGCATCGCCAGCCGCAGCCTCGGACTCGTCAGTGAAAGCTCCTACCGGTTTGAACGCGGCGCCGACTGGAACATGGTGGAGAAAGCCGCCTTGAGGGCCCTGCAACTGTACCAGGATCTGGCCGGGGCCGACATCCTGCCCGCATGGGCGGACCGTCAGGATCCCGACCGGAAGACGCCCGCACCCATCCCCTTGCGCATCTGGCAGGTGAAACGTGTCCTGGGGACCAAAATCTCCATGGACCAGGCCGCCCAGCACCTACAGTCACTGGGGCTCAAGGTCCAGCCCATGGGCAATTCCGGGAACGGCAGTCGGAGCGCGGTGGACATGATGGTCGAGGTTCCTTCTTTCCGCAGGGACCTGTTCCAGGAGGTCGATCTCATCGAGGAGATCGCCAGGAGCTACGGGTTGGACAACCTGTCCGGCGGCGGTGGTTTCCGCGGCACAGGAGGCGGTGTCCGCTGTCAGGATGAACTGATCCACGGCAGAATTCGCCATTGGCTGGCCGCCTGTGGCTACCATGAAATTGTAACTTCCAGTTTCCTGGCCTCCGGTGATCTTGAGCGCCTGGGTATGTCCGCAGAGGATCCCAGGAGCATGACACTTGCGGTCATCAATCCCGAACACGGGGGCGACACCCAGTTGCGGACGACCCTGTTGCCGTCTCTCCTGGATGTTGTCCGGCGTAATCTGAATGCTGGCGCCGCGGTTCCGATCAGGTTGTTCCAGATCAACCGCACATTCTGGCCCGCCGGCGCCAAGAGGACGGACTACAGGCAGGAAGACGACCTGCTGTTGCCCGAAGAACCCGTTTTCCTGCAATTCGCTGTGGCTGGGTTGCGGGAGGCCGGACTCGACGGCATGCCTGCGGATCTGCTGGAGATCAAGGGTTCTCTGGAGGCCCTGGGAGTTCATCTCCGTCTGTCCCTGGAGTTGGAACCAGCCGACGGCGAATCGTGGCTCCAGGCCGGTTCCCAGTGGAAAATCAAGGACCGTGAGGACCGGATCGTGGGGTCTGCAGGGAGGGTTGACCCCGTCGTTCTGGAGCGATTCGACATCGATTTTCCCGTCGCGGTTGCGGAAATCAATCTCAGTTCGACTCAAATGACGCCGGAACGCATGGAATTTCAATCGTTTACAAGATTTCCGGCGGTCAGGCGGGATCTCTCTCTGCTGGTTCCGGCCGGAACAGCCTGGCAGTCCGTCCGGGACACGGTTGCCGCTTGCGGAGGCCCGCTGCTCGAACAGGTGGAACTCTTTGATATATATCGAGGCCATGGTGTTCCCGAGGGCAAGGGCGCCTTTGGAATTCGCTTGAAGTTCCGTTCGCAAAAGGGTAGTTTGAAAGGCAAGACGGTGGACAGTGCCATTGCCAAGATTCTTGAAGGTCTGTCCGGGCGTTTGCAGATAGAACCGAGAAGCCAGGACTGATATCCAGGCAGGGTTTGACTTGGCTTCGGTCACCATTGCTGCTGACCGGAGACAAGGAAGAGAGCGGACACCTAAATGGACAACAATCTCAATATCCTGGAGGCGAAGGTCCTCGAAGCCGTGGCGTTGATCAAGGAATTGCGGGCGGAAAACGGACGTCTCAGCGAACGCTGCGGCGAACTGGAAGCCCACAACGTCAAACTCGAGGATGCCGCCCGCCGTTTGAAACACGAACTCGACGATGCCCGCCAGAAGGTGGAAAGCGTCGAGGTTTTTGAGCAGAAGAGGAAGGAAATCGAAGACAAGGTCGGAAATCTCCTCCAGAAACTGGAGGCCATGGGCTAATGCGTGGCCTGCGGGATCCGGAGCCCGGCCTGAAGCGGGAAGCGGTCCGAGTTGGAACCTGAGAGCGTGACAGTCACCATCTTCGGCAAGGAATACACCCTCAAAGGGGGGGCCGATGCCGATTATGTTCAAGAAGTTGCGGCCTTCGTCGATCAGCGCATGAACGAGGTCGCCCGTAATGCCGCCGTTGTCTCCACCGACCGTGTTGCCATTCTGGCAGCCGTCAACATTGCCGATGAGTTGTTCCGTGAACAGCAGAAACGCCTGGAAGCAACGGCCACGCTCGAGGATAGATCAGTCCATCTCACACGACTTCTGGTCCAGGAAGTCGGTGAAGAAGGTACCGCGTAAATTGGTGGTGATTCCCTGCCCGGCACGTGATGTGTCGTACAAGTGAGCCAACACTTCGCAAAGGGGACTCCAGGGTTTTCAGTCTGAAGCCATGCCCCAAGGGGAAGGCCGAAGGCAGGAACAGGAGACCCACCTGAGGCAACACGGTTCAGTTGCTTCCGGCTCACACGACCGGGCGGGGTTGCCCCCAGAGCCCATGATCGGTCCGACCGTTTTCCTCCTCTACAGCTCCATAACCCGGGAAGGAGTGATCATGCTTCAGGTTCCGGCGTATGCCTATGTTATCGGCGCCGCGGTTCTTTTTTTCCTGTTGGGCTGGATCTCGTCCAGGATTCGTTCTGAAAAGCTCCATGGCCAGACGGGCCAGGCCCGTCAAAGATTGCTGGAGGAATCCCGTCGGGAGGCCTCCGACCTGCTCAAGACGGCGAAACTTGAGGCCAAGGAAGAGTTCTACCAGGCCCGCAACCGATTTGACCAGGAGACGGACAGGATCCGTACCGAAAGCCAGCGACGCCAGGAGACCCTGGATCATCGTGAAGACAACCTCAACAAGAAAGTCGCCTTCATCGACCAGAAGGAAAGCCGCCTCGACAAGTTGGACGAGACCCTGAGGGGCCGGCAAGATGAAGTCGAACGGGATCGCCAGCGGCTGGCCAGCCAACTCGACGAGCAGAGCGTCAAGCTGGAACAAATTGCCGGCATGTCGGCAGAACGGGCCAAACAGCAGCTGATGAACGACATGATCGGGGCCGCCCGGCTGGCCGCGGGCAAGACCATCCAGCAGGTGCGGGAGGAAACCGAGCGTTCCTCTCGGCGCGAGGCTACGAAAATTCTCAGTCTGGCCATCCAGCGCTATGCTTCGGAGCATGTCGCCGAGCGCACAATTTCGGTCGTGGACCTGCCAAGCGACGAGATGAAGGGCCGGATCATCGGCCGGGAGGGACGGAATATACGGGCCTTTGAGCTGGCCACCGGCGTCGACCTGATCATCGACGACACACCAGGGGCCGTCATCATCTCGGGCTTTGATCCGGTGCGGCGTGAAGTCGCCCGCCAGGCCCTGGAGGTACTCATCCGCGACGGAAGGATCCATCCGGGTCGTATCGAGGAAGTGGTGGCGAAAACCAACCAGGAAATTCAGGAAAAGATCCTGGAGATCGGGGAGACGTCCTGCCTCGATCAGGGTCTGCAGAATGTGAATTCCGAACTCTACCATTTTGTGGGCCGTTTGAACTACCGGACCAGCTACGGCCAGAATCTGTTGAAGCATTCCGCTGAAGTGGCGGCCGTCGCCGGGGTAGTGGCCGGAGAGCTGGGTCTCGACCAACGTCTGGCCCGCCGTTGCGGCTTCTTCCATGATATCGGCAAGGCGGTCGATCACGAGGTGGAGGGTCCCCATGCAATGATCGGGGCGCGGCTGTGCAGGAAATTCGGGGAAAACGAGACGGTGGTCAATGCCGTGGGCGGTCATCATCAGGACATCGAGGCGACGTCACCCTATACGTTCATCACGGCGGCCGCCGATGCCGTGTCGGCGTCCCGGCCCGGCGCCAGGCGCGAAAACGTGGAGACCTATGTCCGTCGCCTGGAGAATCTGGAAGAGATCGCGGACAGCTTCGAGGGCGTTGAAAAATCCTATGCCATCCAGGCCGGCCGGGAAGTCAGGGTACTGGTGAATCACAACAAGGTTTCCGATGCGGGTTCCGCCATGCTGGCCGAGGATGTCAGCCGCCGGATCGAGGAGGAACTTGAATATCCCGGCCAGATCACGATCATGGTGATTCGCGAAACAAGGGCCATTGCCTACGCCAAGTAAGGAGCCGAGGTGGATACGATTCTTCTCAAGGGGAAACCTGTCCGGGATGCGGTGTTCGCCGAATTGCAGGCCAAGGTCGCCCAAGCTTCCCGCCGGCCGGGCTTGGCCGTGATTCTGGTGGGTGACGATCCCGCCTCGATGGTCTATGTCAGCCACAAGGAAAAGGGTTGCGAGGTAGTCGGTTTTAATCATGTGTCCCATCGCTTGCCGCCAGACACCCCCGAAGGGGAAGTCCTGGCCCTCATAGAACAGCTCAATGCCGACCGGGGCATCGACGGTATCCTCGTCCAGCTTCCTTTGCCAGGGGGAATGAATCAGGAAAGAGTCCTGGCCGCCGTGGATCCGGCCAAGGACGTGGACGGTTTCCACCCGGCAAACCTGGGACTGCTGGTGGCGGGCCATCCCCGTTTCGTGCCTTGCACACCCAAAGGAATCCTGCGCCTGCTGTCGCATTACGACATTCCCATCGCCGGCAAGAAAGTGGCAGTGGTTGGACGGAGCGTGATCGTGGGCCGGCCTCTGAGTCTTCTGCTTTCCTTGAAAAGGGAAGACGGTAACGCGACGGTCACAATGTGCCATTCGCGGACCAGGGACCTGGCCGCCACCACTTCGGCGGCCGATGTAGTGGTCGCGGCGATTGGCTCGCCGCGGGCTCTGGGGATCGCTGAAAAAGGAAAGGGGGCCGTCGTGATTGATGTGGGAATCAACCGGATAGAGGCGCCGGAGCGACCCAAGGGCATCCGGCTGGTCGGAGATGTCGACGCCGAGGCCTTGATGGGGCACGCGGCCGCCTTGACACCCGTTCCCGGTGGCGTGGGCCCCATGACTATTGCAATGTTGCTCGAAAACACCTGGGAAGCCATGGCCAGGAAAGAGGGCCTGGATGGAAACGGATGAACTCCGGCTGCAGATGACCATCGAACGTAAAGCCGTGGAACGGGATCTGCGGCGCCTGCTCAAGGGGGAAAAAGGCGTCCCGGTGCGTCTGAAGTCCGCCATGAGACACAGCCTCATGGGAGGGGGTAAGCGTCTGCGCCCCATCCTGGCGCTCTGGATCTGGGAAACCCTGGCCGGTAGGCGGGGGAATCGCCCCTCGGGTCGTGGAGCAGTGATGGATGCTGCCTGCGCCCTGGAAATGCTCCACACGTACTCCCTCATTCACGACGATCTGCCGGCCATGGATGACGACGATCTTCGCCGGGGGCGGCCGACCTGCCACGTGGCGTTCGATGAGGCCACGGCCATTTTGGCTGGAGACGGCTTGCAGGCCCTGGCGTTTTGTGTTCTGGCCCGCGCCGGTGGCCCGAGGGCCGGTCGTCTCGTGGACCTGGTGGGTCGGGCTGTCGGCCCTGCAGGTATGGTGGGTGGTCAGCAAAAAGATTTGGCTGCCGAAGGTGCCCCCGTAACGGCCGCCTCCGTGCGTCTGATTCACCAGGACAAGACCGCCCGTCTCCTGGCCGCCTCCCTGTCCTGTGGAGCCATGCTGGCTGGTAGTGGGCCCGCGGTCCTGGCTCGTGTCGAGAAGGCGGGCATGGCCCTGGGACTCGCGTTCCAGGGTGCGGACGATATCCTGGACGTGACTTCCACCACCGCCCAACTGGGAAAATGCGCAGGCAAGGACGAAGCCGCCGGCAAGGCAACCTGGGTGCGTGTCGAGGGCTTGCCAGCGGCCCGGCGCCGGATGGTGCGTCTCGGCCGGCAGGGCGTTCGGGGTCTTGAGGCCGCCTTGCCGGCCGGACCTGACCGGGAACGTCTCCTGGCTCTAGCTTGTATGATGTGGAATCGTGACCGGTAACTATATACACCTGCTCGCCGATTGGCCTGTCTGGCTGGTGGTGATCGTTTGTGGCGCTCTGGGCCAGCTTTTCAAGCTGGCGGTGTATTCGATCACCAAGCGTCGCTTTGATCTGGCACTGATCGCCCAGGGCCGCGGGTTGCCGAGTCTGCAGGCGACTGTCCTGTCCTGTCTGTTGGCCCTGGTCGGGATTCGATCCGGCTGGAGCTCCGGCCAGGCCGCGTTTGCCCTTGTTTTTGCTGTTATCGTGGTTCACGACACCGTGAAATTGCGGGTGGCCGCCACTCGGCAGCGGAAAGTCGTGTATCATCTGGTGGCTTCCCTGCCCGAGGCCGGACAATTCCACCAGAGGGTGGCGGGATACCTCGATCCCAGGCTCCACCAGACGTCCCATGTGGCGGTGGGGGTGGTGTTCGGGGGCCTTTTCGCCCTGGCGTTCGGTATCGCGGCGGGTTAATGTTTTGGGGAATTCGACAATAAGTAGGGAAAGGACGATGCATGAAGCCCCTGCTGCCGGGAATTAATGGACCCGAGGACCTCAAAAAGCTGCCCAAGAGCTGCTTGGAACAGCTCTGTGTCGAGCTGCGAGATGAAATCATCACCTCGGTCTCCCGCTCGGGGGGCCACTTGGGGGCCAGCCTCGGGGTAGTCGAACTCACCGTGGCCCTGCACAGGGTTTTCAGCACCCCTACCGACAAGATCGTCTGGGATGTCGGACATCAGGCGTATGTCCACAAGCTGCTCACCGGCCGTCGGGAGCGTTTCAGAACCCTGCGTTGCAAGGGCGGCGTGGCGGGATTTCCCAAGCAGTCCGAAAGTCGCCATGATGTGTTCGGGGTCGGCCATGCCAGTACCGCCATCAGTGCCGCATTGGGATTCGTCGCTGCGCGGGATGCCGAGGGCAGGGACAACACGGTGGTTGCGGTGGTGGGCGACGGGGCCCTGACCGGCGGACTGGCCTTTGAAGGTCTCAACAACGCAGGACAGATGGGGACCAACCTGATAGTTATTCTCAACGATAACAAGATGAGCATTTCCCCCAATGTGGGTGCAATTTCAAAGTATCTGACCCGTATCACCAGCGGGCAGCACTACGTACGTCTGGAGGCCGACATCTGGGATCTGCTGGGCAAGATTCCCAACGGATCCAAGGCACAGAAATTGGCCGGCAGGATCAAGGAAAGCCTGAAACAGCTTGTGGTCCCGAGCATCCTTTTCGAAGAGCTCGGGTTCAAGTACTTCGGCCCTCTGGACGGACACGACCTACCCCTGCTGGTGAAGACCCTCAAGGCGGTGCGCAAGTTGAAGGGGCCCATCCTGATCCATTGCATCACCTGCAAGGGCAAGGGATACCGGTTCGCTGAAGAGGACGGCCAGCGATACCATGGTGTGGGGAAATTCGATAAGTCCGAGGGCATCAAGATCGTGCCCGTTGGTGTACCCAGTTATACCACCGTATTCGGGGAAACCCTGGCCCAAATGGCGGAAAAGGACTGTCGAATCCATGGCATCACTGCGGCCATGCCCTCGGGCACCGGGCTGATTGCCTTGCGGGACCGGTGTCCCGATCGGTTCCACGATGTCGGCATCGCTGAAGGGCATGCCGTCACATTTGCCGCGGGGTTGGCCAGCGACGGGCAGAAGCCGGTGGTGGCCATATATTCCACTTTCCTGCAACGATCCATTGATCAAATCATTCACGACGTAGCCCTGCAGAAATTGCCCGTGGTCTTCGCCGTGGATCGGGGCGGTGTGGTGGGGGAGGACGGTCCCACTCATCACGGTGTCTTCGATTTCACCTATCTGCGGATGATTCCCGACATGGTGGTGATGGCTCCCCGCGACGAGGACCAGTTACGTCACATGCTGGCCACCGGTCTGGCCAGGGACGACGGGCCCTCTTCAATCCGGTATCCTCGAGGTCCGGGTCTTGGTACGTCTCTCAAGGGAGCCCCCGTCCCGTTGCCCATAGGATCCTCGGAAACTCTGGCTGAGGGGGGGGACCTCTGCATCCTGGCCGTGGGATCCATGGTGAAGGAATCACTTGATGCGGCCGGTATCCTGGCCAAGGCGGGTCTGGCCGCCGAGGTGGTGGACATGCGTTTCATCAAACCTCTCGACGAGGTCCTGCTGGGTTCCGTCTGGAACCGCCATCGCCTTGTGGTGACGGTGGAGGAGAACAGCCTGGCTGGAGGGTTCGGTGCGGCTGTCCTTGAATGGGCGGCCCGGACCGCGGAGGCCGGTCAACTCCAAGTGTTGAACCTGGGGATTCCGGATGTTTTCCAGGAGCAGGCGTTGCGCACTGAACTGCTCGACGACCTGGGTCTCAACGGCCGGGGTCTGGCCCGCAGGATTAAGGACGTCATGGAACATCGCGACCGCGGCTCCCAGGCCCAGGGCGCTTCATGACCGGCCAGGGTCAGGTTCCGCAGGCGCCTATCAAACGGGTCGGACTGTTCGGCAATCCCCTGAAAGCAGACCTACCCCTGGCCGTCCAGACCATCTTGTCAATCTGCGGCACCACCGGCGTCGAGGTTTTTGCCTCCGAAGATCTGACCGGGGGAGTTCCCGCCGCCATTGCCGTGTTGCCTAACCGGGATCTGATCGAAAGGGTCGATGTGGTCATTGCCTTGGGCGGTGACGGCACCATGTTGCGCGCCGCCCGCGTCCTGGGGTTGTCGGGCGTTCCTTTGCTGGGAGTGAACCTCGGCTCCCTGGGCTATCTGACTGATGTTCCCTTGGAAGAACTGTCTGCTGCGGTGGAACAACTGCTGGCCGGGAAATTTCACATCGACAACCGGTCCCGTGTCTATTGCTCGGTATGGCGCGAAGGAAACGAGATCGCCACCGCCAGCGCCCTCAACGATCTGGTCGTGAACATGGGACCGCTGCCGCGTGCACTGGACATGGAATTGCAGATGGATGGAGATTCCCTGGGACGGTTTCTCGGGGATGGGATCATCGTCAGTACGCCCACAGGTTCCACGGCCTATAATCTCTCGGCCGGGGGGCCCATTTGCCAGTCCACGGTGGACTGCCTACTGGTCGCCCCCATCTGCCCTCATGCCCTCGGTATGCGCCCGCTTATCGTGGCCAGCGCCACCAAGATAGAACTTATTCTTCATGAGACAGGTGAAGGTGCGGTGCTTACCTCGGACGGCCAACGGACCCACACCCTGGCCGACGGTGATCGACTGACCTTCGGCGAGGCCCACCGGGAAGTCAACCTGGTCAAGTTCCCCGAGAGCAGTTTCTACCGGGTCATGCGACACAAGTTGAACTGGGGCGGCACCCTGCGGCACGGAGGGATAGATTCCTGATGTTGCGCGAGCTCCGGATCAGCAATCTCGCCCTGGTGGAGGATCTAGTCCTGACCCTCGAGCCTGGGTTGACCATGCTTACCGGCGAAACCGGTGCGGGCAAGTCCCTTATCGCGGGCGCGTTTTCTCTCCTGGCAGGTGGCAAGACCGATCGCCAGATCATCCGCCAGGGTGAGGAGTTGGCCTTCGTGGAAGGCGTCTTCGACCTGGACTTGGAGGAGACGATCCGGGACAAAGCCGCCACCCTGGGCATTCGGCTGGGTTCGGACGGCATTCTGGTGCTGCGCCGTGAGCTGAAGCGTGAGGGGAGGGGACGGGTCCTGATCAACGGTCTGGTCTCTTCCCTGTCGTTGCTTGAACAGATCGGTGGAGAACTCCTGGCCATCCAGAGTCAGGATCAGCAGCGCCTGCTCTCCCTCCCTTCGTTTCCTGGCGATTTCCTGGATGCGGTTCTGGAAAATGGCGCCGAACGGGAAAGAGTGGCCAAAGCCCTGAATCTCTTCCGCGAACTGCAGGACGAATACGAGGCGCGTCTGCGCGAGGAGCAGTTCGCCCGTCAGCAGCTTGACATGTGGCGCTACCAGCAGCAGGAGCTTGATGAAGCGGGTCTGACGCCGGGCGAGGAAGAGACACTGGGTGAAATGCTGGCCCT
>CBDUYZ010000069.1:0-10590 GCA_965371575.1 uncultured bacterium | reverse complement strand
CGTTGGCCGGCCGGAAGGCGCAATCGAACACCGCCCAGTGCTCTTCCTTGAGGCCGGGCGCTCCCTCGATGGTTTCGTGGTCGGAAATGTACTGGACGATGGTCTCGATTTCCTCGTCCGTGTAGCCCAGATTTTCCAGGGCGTCGGGCACCGAGTTGTTGACGATCTTCATGATGCCGCCGTCGACCAGCTTCTTGTACTTCACCAGGGCGATATCGGGCTCCACACCGGGGGTGTCGCAATCCATCAGAAAACCGATGGTGCCGGTGGGAGCCAGGACGGTGACCTGGGAATTGCGGTACCCGTAATCATGGCCCAGGGCGTAGGCCTCGCGCCAGACAGACTCGGCCTCGTCGAGCATTGTTTCGGGCACCCGGTTGGCGGTGATGCCGTTCACGGCGGCCCGGTGCTTCCGGATCACCTCGAGCATGGGCTCACGGTTTTCCTCGTACCCCTCGAAGGGGCCCATCTGGCTGGCGATCTCGGCACTGGTCAAGTAGGCTTGGCCGCTCATCAGGGCCGTTATGACCGCGGCGTAATCCCGTCCGGTGTTGCTGTCGTAGGGCAGCCCGCGATCCATGAGCAGGGCGCCGAGATTGGCGTAGCCCAGACCCAGTGGGCGGAAACGGTGGCTGTTGACCTCGATTTCCTCCCGCGGGTAGCTGCTGTTGCTCACGAGGATTTCCATGGCCAAGACCATCACCCTGCAGGCATGGCGGAACGATTCGGAATCGAATTCCCCGTCCTCGCTGCGGAACTTCATCAGGTTCAGCGATCCCAGGTTGCACGCCGAATTGTCCAGGAACATGTACTCGCTGCAGGGATTCGACGCGTGGATGCGGTCGGTGTTGCTGCAGGTGTGCCAGTCGTTGATCGTGGTGTCGAACTGCATGCCCGGGTCACCGCAGATGTGGGTGCCTTCGGCGATCTTCCGCATCAGGTCGCGCGCCTGGTAGGTGTCCATCGGCCGACCGTCGACAACCGCGTGTGTGGTCCACTCGGCGTCATCCTCCACCGCACGCATGAAATCGTTGCTCACACGCACCGAGTTGTTGCTGTTCTGGAAGAAGATGGAGTCATAGGCCTCGCCGCCGAAGGAACCGTCGTAGCCCTGGTCCATCAGGGCCCAGGCCTTCTTCTCCTCGTTCACCTTGCAGTCGATGAATTCCTCGATATCGGGATGGTCGGCGTTGAGGATGACCATCTTGGCCGCGCGCCTGGTCTTGCCGCCGCTCTTGATCACGCCGGCGAAGGCGTCGAAACCCCGCATGAACGACACGGGTCCGCTGGCCGATCCGCCGGCCGAGAGGCATTCCTTGCTCGAACGCAGGGTGGACAGGTTGCTGCCGGTGCCGCTACCGTACTTGAACAGCAGGCCTTCGGTCTTGGCCAGATCCAGAATGCTGGCCATGGAGTCCTCGACGGAATTGATGAAGCAGGCGGAACACTGGGGCCTCTCCTCCACGCCGACGTTGAACCAGACGGGCGAATTGAAGGCGGCCAGCTGGTTGACCAGCATGTGACGCAACTCGGCACGGAAGATCTCGGCGTCTTCGGACGTCACGAAATAACCGTCCTTGATGCCCCAGTCGGCGATGGTGTTGGCCACCCGGTCGATGAGTTGGCGCACGGAGGTTTCCCGATCGGGCCTGCCCTGGCCACCCCGAAAATACTTGGAGACAACCACGTTGGTCGCCATCTGGGTCCATGATTTGGGAATTTCGCAATTTTCCTGCCGGAACAGGGACTCACCCTTGTCGTTGGTGATGGCTGCGGTGCGCAGCTCCCACTCGATGGCATCGAAGGGATCGATGCCTTCGGTGGTGTACATCCGCTCGATGGTCAAGCCCTTGCCCTTGGGCCAGGCCTGACCCCTGGTCTTTACCCGGGCGGCAAGGAGACCCTCGTCTGCCAGACCCTTCATATCGACCGATTCCCTGGCCAAACGTGCCGCAGCCTGCCCCCGGGTTCCGTCATCTGAAAGATCGTGATTGGGTGTCGGGTTGGGGGCCTGAAATTTGACAGACTTTTCCTGCTTGATGCGATCCGCCATGATCTCGTCTCCTTTGTTCAGATCCATCTGAACTCCTGAAAATACAGGACTTAGTTCAATGTTGAATTGGTCCACTTGACCCGGGGCGAAGTGACTCGCGACCCGATAATCATCTTCCTGTCTTGAGGGAAAATGAAATCAAGCTTGATGTTCTATGTGGAAATCCCCCTACATATGGGGGTAATCCGACCACGATCACCACTCCCCCTTGTGGGAGCAATCGGACAATAATATTACTCAGGGGGGAGCATCAAAGTAAATATTTCACCAGGGTGAATTGCCGAACGGCCCATGAATTGAAACCTTGAAAAATTCCAGGGAAACCCAGGTTCTGATCTCGTATGGGGCATTTGATATTTTTTACAGAGAACTCACATAAATTCATCCCTCAACCCTGCCGGAAGATTACCCTTTTAATCGGACAATTCTCGTTTTGGGAATAACATATTGGATTTAAATGAAATATATAGACTGCCGCGTCGACCTCTCCGGACTGTCCCGTGAGGGTCCGGGCAAAAACAAAAGTTAGTTGAAAAACCAGGGAAAAATCAGGCTGGATGGCCGGTGACGATGTCCTCTACGATCCGCTTGATCCGGTCGCGGCCCAGACGAAAGGCGGCTTGGATCTCCTCAGACGAGCCCTTGGCCGACATGGGATCCGCGATGGGCCGGCGCAGTAGGCGGGTAGGATCGGCCAGGCCCGGCATATAGCGGCCCGCCTCGTTACTGAGAGTCACCACCAGGTCGAAGGCGTCCAGTTCGAATTTATCGAAGGTCTTGCTCTGCTGGCCGGCCATATCCAGGCCCACTTCAGCCATGGTCCGGCGGGTATCGTCGGTGATGGGATAGGTCAAGAGGCCGCCGCTGTGTACGGTCCAGTCGGCGGGAAACAACCGGCACGCCCAGGCCTCGGCCATCTGGCTGCGGCAGGAATTGGCCGTGCAAACAAAAAGGACCTTCACGCGGATTCACCCTCCGGATCCGCCTTGATATCCACCAGAGCGTCGCCCTGGCCGACCAGCTGGCCGTCCTGCACGTGAACCGCGGCCACCGTGCCGTCCACGGCCGCGGCCAGTTCGGTTTCCATCTTCATGGATTCCAGTATGAGCACGGCCTGGCCGCTGGTCACTCGATCCCCGCTTTCCACCAGTACCTTGACCACCTTGCCCGGCATGGCGGCGAAAAGGCCGGGACCGGCGGAGTCCAATTCGTCATCATCGGCCAGCTCCGGATCAGGCAGACCCAGCACATGCACCTTGCCGTCACAAAAGATCAGGCGCTGATCGCCCCGGGCGGCAATCCACAGGCGGCGGCGGCCCTGATGGGTGTCCACCAGCCAGGATCCTCCCTGTTCCCGGAAGGCCTGCAGGGGGACATCCCGGCCTTCTATCACCAGACGCCAATCCTCACTCTCCCGGAATACCTCGACGGGGATCATCTCGTCTTCGCAGATAAAATTCAGAAGCAAAACTCTTTCCTTTCCCTTTTGCGGAGGAACCTCAATCCAGGCCGGCCAGCCGAAAGCGGCCCAGGTACAGCCAAGGGGTGGCTACAGAGGCCTCCGGCGCGGATCCTGAGCCCGGTCCGGTAGCGGCGCCCCTGACCAGGCGCTCATGTTCGTCCACCGCGGCGATTGCCAGGGCCAGGTCTCCGTCCTCGGAGCGGCCGCTGTGCCAGTCGGGCAGGTGTTCGTCCAGGAACCCCGTATGAAGACGGCCTTCGGCGAAGGCGGGATCCTGCAGGATGGCGATCAGGTACTCCACGTTGGTCGTCACCCCGAGGATGGCGTAGTCCTTGAGGGCCGTCACCGCCCGGTCGATGGCGGCGGTCCGGTCCTCCCCGTGGAGGCTGATCTTGGCGATCATCGGGTCGTAGTACATGCTCACTTCGTCGCCCTGGCGAATGCCGCTGTCGATCCGCACACCCGGGCCGCCTGGTTCGTGCATCAAGAGAATTTCACCCAGAGAGGGCATGAAGCCGTTGGCTGGATCCTCGGCGTAGACGCGGCATTCGATGGCGTGGCCCCGCGTGGTGAGATCCTCCTGGGTCCACGGCAAGGGGTGTCCCTCGGCCACCCTGATCTGGGTCCGGACCAGATCCGTACCGGTCACCAGTTCGGTCACCGGATGCTCCACCTGCAGCCGGGTATTCATCTCCAGGAAATAGAAATCTCCCCCGGGTCCGAGCAGGAACTCGACGGTTCCCGCCCCCTGGTAGTTCACGGCCCGAGCCGCAGCCACGGCGGCCTGGCCCATCTTTTCCCTCAATTCGGGGGTCAGGGCGGGGCTGGGCGTCTCCTCGATGATCTTCTGGTGGCGGCGCTGGATCGAACACTCGCGTTCGAATAAATGGACATGATGCCCGTGGTTGTCGCCGAAAATCTGGAATTCCACGTGCCGGGGCGTTTCGATGAATTTTTCCACGTAGACGGTGCCGTTGCCGAACGCACCGCGTGCCTCGCGTGAGGCCCCCTCACAGGCGCGCACGACCTCATCGGGCGTCTCGACCATCCGCATGCCCTTGCCCCCGCCGCCAAAGGCGGCCTTGACCATCACCGGATAACCCACCTTTTCGCACACTGCGAGGACTTCTTCGGCGGGATAGTGGCCAGCGGCGTCCGGCTCGGGCAAAAGAGCGCCCGGCACCACCGGCACCCCTGCTTTTTCCATGATGGCCCGCGCGGCGGTCTTTTCCCCCATCTGTTCGATGACCTCTGGTGACGGGCCGATGAAGATGACGCCGGCGGCGGCACATGCCCTGGCGAAGTCGGCGTTTTCGGCCAGGAAGCCGTAACCCGGGTGGATGGCGTCGGCGTCGGTTTCGGCGGCCACGGCCAGGATGCGGTCCATGCGCAGATAGGATTCACCGGGTTCGGCCGGGCCGATGGTCACCGTGATGTCGGCGAGCTCCGCGTGCATGGCATGGCGGTCCACCTCCGAGCACACCGCCACCGTGCCGATACCCAGTTCGCGGCAGGAACGGATCACGCGGACCGCTATTTCGCCCCGGTTGGCCACCAGGACCCTGCTGATGGAACACACAGCCGCCGCCCCGGGGACCGGGATTTCCTTGCCTGAACTCATTCGTCACCACTTTCGCTGTCGGGCAGGGACCACTTCGCATCGTCGGTCCAAGGTGCTTTTCCCTTGGCCATGAATGACTGTAGGGCCGCCTGGGCTTCGGGTTTGGTCCGGGCCTCTGCGATCATGCGCGCGGTCAGTTCGCCGCTGCGGACAAAACCCAGGGATTCCGTTCCCTCCAGCAGGCTCTTGCACAGGCCCAGGGTGTCCGCGCCGCCCAGCAGGAGGGACCTGACGGCGGCTTCCAGCTGGACATCCAGCTCTCCGTCGGCCGCCAACCGGTCGACCAGGCCGATACGATGGGCCTCGGCGCCGTCGATCATGTCGGCGGTCAGGAAATAATGGCGGGCGGCGGCCTGCCCGATGCGGTCGACGACCAGAGGAGCAATCACCCCCGGCACCAGGCCGAGGCGCACCTCGGGGAATGAGAACCTCACCTTGAAGGCGGCGACCACTACGTCGCAGGCGGCCACCAGGCCCACCCCGCCACCGAACGCCGGGCCCTGCACCCGGGCCACCACCGGCGCTGGACAGTTGCGCACCGCCCGGAACATGGCGCCCATGTCCAGGGCGGCGGCCATGTTCTCCTGGTAGTCCGCCTGGCCCATTTCCTTCATCTGGCCCAGGTGAGCGCCGGAACAGAACACGTCTCCGGTTGCACGCAACACGATGACATGCGGGCGGAAACGCCCCCCCTGACCAATGTCCAGGCGCCCATCGGGCTGCCGGGCCTTGCCCGGGTCCAACGGCAAGGGATCACGGTAGGCCACCGTCTCGAACACATCATTCAGGGAGTCGATGGTCTCCCTGTCGAAGGCGTTTTTCACCTCGGGATTGTCGATGGTCACCACGAGCACGCGCCCGGCAATTTCCTGGTGTATCGCCATCTGATCTCTCCTACATCCTGTAAATACCGAATTTTACGGGCGGAATCGGCACATTCAGCGACATGGCCAGACCCAGGCCCAGCACGTCGCGGGTCTGCACCGGGTCCACGACGCCGTCATCCCACAATCGAGCGCTGCTGTAGTAAGCGTGCCCTTCAGTTTCGTACTTGGCGAGGATGGGCTCGACGATGGCCTTCTCCTCCTCGGGCGTGAGGCTGCCTCCGCCCCGCGCCACCTGTTCCTTCTTGACGGTCAGCAGCACACCGGCTGCCTGCTCGCCACCCATGACCGAGATCTTGGCCTGAGGCCACATGAACAGCAGGCGAGGCTGGTAGGCCCGGCCGCACATTCCGTAATTACCCGCCCCGTAACTGCCGCCGATCACGACGGTGAACTTGGGCACGGTGCTGTTGCTGACGGCGTTGACCATCTTGGCGCCGTCCTTGGCGATTCCGCCGTGCTCGTACTTCTTGCCGATCATGAAACCCGTGATGTTCTGCAGGAAGATCAGGGGAATCCGGCGTGCGTTACACAGTTCGATGAAATGGGTGGCTTTCAGGGCTTCTTCGCTGAACAGGATGCCGTTGTTGGCCACGATGCCCACGCTGTACCCGTGCAGACGGGCGAATCCGGTCACCAACGTGGTTCCGTAGCGGGGTTTGAACTCGTGCATCCGGCTGCCGTCGACCAGGCGGGCGATGACTTCGCGGATATCGAAGGGAAACTTCGGATCATGGCTGACCACGCCGTAGAGTTCCTCGGGATCGTAATGGGGCGGTTCGGGAGGGTCGCAGGGACCGCCCGCGGGATGGTGGGGACCCAGATTCTCGATGATGTCGCGCACCAGTCTCAGGGCATGCGCGTCGTCGTTGGCCAGGTGGTCGGCCACGCCGCTGATCCGTGTGTGCACGTCGCCGCCGCCGAGATCCTCCGCTGTGACCTCCTCTCCCGTGGCGGCCTTGACCAGGGGCGGTCCGCCCAGGTAGATCGTGCCCTGTTCCTTGACGATCACCACCTCGTCGCTCATGGCCGGCACGTACGCCCCCCCGGCGGTGCAGGAACCCAGCACGGCGCTGATCTGCGGAATGTCCAGGGCGCTCAGGGTGGCCTGATTGTAGAAGATACGCCCGAAATGCTCGCGATCGGGAAAGACCTCGTCCTGCATGGGCAGGAACGCCCCGCCCGAATCGACCAGGTAGACGCAGGGCAGCAGGTTCTCTTTGGCGATCTCCTGGGCCCGGAGGTGCTTTTTTACAGTGAGCGGATAGTAGGTGCCCCCTTTGACCGTGGCGTCGTTGGCCACGATCATCACCTGGCGGCCGTGGATCCGGCCGATCCCCGTGATCACCCCCGCGGCGGGAACTTCACTCGGGTAGACCCCGTGGGCGCCCAGGGCGGACAGCTCGAGAAAAGGTGAGCCCTGATCCAGGAGACCCTCGATGCGGTCCCGCACCATCAACTTGCCCTGGGACAGGTGGCGTTCGCGGGCTTTTTCACTGCCGCCCTGACGAATTTTTCCCAGCAGGGTGGCCAGATCCGCCGCCTTTTGCCGGTTGAGCTTTTCGTTTTCCTTGAAAGTGGAGTCCTGGGTGTCGATTCGACTCTTGATCCGTTTCATCCCGGCTCCTTGCAGAGGGACAGGGTATCATTCCGCCGGATGGGCTGCCGGCCGTGGCGGAATGGGTCGAGGTATGCCGCAGGAATTATAGACCCTGCCTGAGGCAGGGTCCACTATCATGAAACGCCGCTGGCAGGCTACTCGACTTTCTTTTCGGCGGCGCCCTTCAACTTGTCGTTGGCCATGATGGCGATCTCCACCCGGCGATTGTCCTGCCTGCCCCCGGCGGTTTCGTTATCGGCGATGGGCTGCACCTCGCCGTACCCCATGATGGTGAATCTGGGCGCCTGGACGCCGGCGCCCTCCAGGAGGTTAGCCACCGATTGGGACCGATTACGGGAAAGGGTGAGGTTGTACTCCTCGGAACCCGTTGCGTCCGTGTGACCTTCGATGAGGATGTCGGTGTCCTCATACTTTTTGAGGATGCCGGCCAGCTTGAGCAGATTCTCCCGGCCCTTGTGCTGAACCGCGGCGCTGGAGACATCGAACAGGATCCCCGAGTCGAAGGTGATCTTGATGCCTTCGCCGATTCGTTCCACGTGGGTCCCTTCCAGATCCCGTTCGATCTCGGCGGCCTGGTCGTCCATGTAATCACCGATGATGACGCCGGCGGCTCCACCGATAGCCGCCCCGATGATGGCGCCCACGGCCGTGTTGCCTGACTGGCTGCCAATGACTCCGCCGATCACGGCCCCGGACCCGGCTCCGATGATGGCGCCCTTTTCCTTGTTGCTCATGCTGGCGCAGCCCACTGCTCCCAGAAGCATCGCGGCGATCAGGATAAAGCTGATGGTCTTCATTTTATCTCACTTCCTTGTTGGGTATCCTTTGCGAGGGGTTCTGCCTGCTCGAAAGTACTGGTACTCCACCGGACAAAAAAGTAATAATTGGATCATGATTTTCCAGGGCGGCAGCATCATCACCGACAGCGGTCCCACCAGGGCCGACGTGCACGTTGACGGATCCAGGATCACCGCCATTGTTGATCCCGGCCAAAGGGTTGGCGACCAGCCGGTTGTCGATCAATCGGTTGTAAATGCCGACGGGCTGTGGGTCCTGCCCGGTGGCGTCGATGCCCACACCCACTTCGGCATGCCCTTGGCCGGTGGCTTGGAAAGCCTGGGGTGGCGCGAAAGTTCGGAGGCGGCACTGCTGGGCGGAACCACCACGGTCATCGACTTCGCCAACCCCGCCGTGGGGGAACCCCTGTCCGGGGCCGTCGCCAAGTGGCGCGGCATGGCCGACGGCGTCATCCTGTGCGATTACGGTTTGCACGTCACTGTGACCGATGTTTCGGGCGACCGCCTGGCGGAAATTCCCGCCCTGGCGCAGCAGGGCCTCCCCACCTTCAAGGGTTTCCTGGCCTACAAGGGCCGCCTGATGCTCTCCCCGGATCAGATGAAACTTTTGATGGATGCGGTGCACGAGGCCGGGGCCATGTTGCTGGTCCACGCCGAAGACGGCGAGATGAACGCCGCGTCGGAAAAGGTTTTGCTCGACACCGGTCGCACCGCCGCTTGCTGGCATCCGGTGGCCCATCCTGACGAATCCGAAGAAAAAGCCGTGGCCGAGATCCTGGCTCTGGCGGCAGTGACGGGATGCCCGCTGACAATCGTACACCTGAGCCTGGGCCGTTCCCTGGAAATGCTGAAAAAGGCCCGGAAAAATCAGGCCCGGGGGGGGATAATATGCGGTGAAGTCTGCTTGCATCATCTGTTTGCGGACTCCGGCCTGTATCAAAGCGGTCACGAGGCCGCGCTGGCGGCGACCTGCTCTCCTCCCCTGCGGACCGCGCACGACGGCGACGACCTGTTGGCGGGACTCGTGGCCGGCGATCTTGATCTGCTGTCAACCGACCACTGCGAATTTTCCCTCGCCGTGAAGTCCGCCGCGGCCGGCGGCGGATTCCCCCGCGTCCCCAACGGTTGTGGCGGAGTCGGCGAACGGCTGGTCGTCAGCCATACCCTGGCCGTGACAACGGGAAAAATGGATTCTTTCCGCTGGATCGAGACCTGCTGTCGCGGTCCCGCGGAACTGATGGGCCTTACCGGCCGCAAAGGACAGTTGGCGCCGGGCTTCGACGCTGACATCGTTCTGTTCGATCCGGTCGCCGAATACCGGTGGGAACCTCTCGGCGCAAGCGATCGCGCCGGCTCCCTGTGGGCCGGGCTGCCGGTCACCGGCCGCGTGCGCGATGTCTGGCTGCGTGGCTGCCAGGTCGTCGCCTACGGGAAGCTCACCCTCGAACAGCCCGGCGGGGAATTCCTGCCGCGCCACCTGTGAATCGAAAGGATCCAGCCCGATGACGCCCACCTCGCCCTCCCAGCTGGCAGCCCGTTACGAGCGTCTCCACGGTCAACTGGTCGAACTCTTCGCCGAGAATGATGATCCCATTGCCCGCATGGCCACCATCAGCGCGCTATTGCATCACAAGATGCCGCATTTCTTCTGGACGGGATTCTACCGGCTGATCGCCGGAAAACTCTTCGTCGGCCCCTACCAGGGTCCTCTGGCCTGTACCGTGCTGCCCGGTCCCGAGGGCGTGTGCTGGGCCTGCGTGAAGCGGCGGGAATCAATCATCGTGCCGGACGTGAAGGCCTTTGATGGCCACGTGGCCTGCGATGACCGGTCCCAAAGTGAAATCGTGATACCCGTGCGGGAGCCCGCCGGAAACGTGGTGGGTGTGCTGGATGTGGATTCCGACCAGCCCGACGCCTTCACCGAGGTGGACCGGGCCGGGTTGGAGAAGATCGTGGCTCTGGTGATGGAGAATTAGCGGCGGGTTCCGCCCGAAAACCCAGCGGCGGGTCGCCATGTCATATCTTTAATTATTATAGGCAGTTACCTGGGCCGCTGTTCCCCGCTATCTGAACATGGCCTTGACCGAGCCCCAGTTAGTCGACTCCATCGCCTTGAAACCCGTCAGGTCCACCTGCCCGATCATCTGGTAAT
>CBDUYZ010000068.1:0-10749 GCA_965371575.1 uncultured bacterium | reverse complement strand
GTTGCGTTGATTGCGCTTCATGCTGGTGAGCAGCCGCTTCTTGCAACTTTTGCTATGGGGCACTTTAAAACCTCCGTTAATGACTTACAGGCGGGGCAATTTAACAGGACAAGCCAGACATGTCAAGGGAACCCAACTCCGGACCACCAGAGGGAAAAAAGCCCAGGAAGCCCGCCAAGGAGCTCCTGGCCAAGCTACAGCTGTTGCCTGACGCCCCCGGGGTCTATCTCCACAAGAACAGCCGGGGCAAGGTCATCTACGTGGGCAAGGCCAACCGCCTGAACCACAGGGTCCGCTCCTATTTCCACACTGGAGGAGACCAGGACCCCAAAACCCGCGCCTTGGTGCGCAAGATCATGGATATCGACTATATAGTCACCGACACCGCCACGGATGCCCTGGTCCTGGAAAACCAGCTCATCAAGGAATACCGGCCGCTGTACAACGTCCGCTTGAAGGACGACAAACAGTATCCCTATCTACGAATCTCGCTGAACGAGCCGTATCCCCGGATTTCCGTTGTTCGCCGCCTCACCGAGGACGGCGCCCGGTACTTTGGACCCTTCACCGACGTGGGCGCAATGCGGGAAACGCTCAAGTTCGCGGCGGGAACCTTCCAGGTGCGGACCTGCCATCTCGATCTGCCCGGCCAGACTGTCGAACGGGCGTGCCTGGACTGGCAGATCGGGCGCTGCAGCGCTCCTTGCGTCGCTTTCGACTCGCAGGAAGGATACCGGGCCAAGGTCCTGCGGCTGGTCCGTTTCCTGTCCGGCGCTGGAAACGAGGTACTGCAGGAACTGAAGGCGGAAATGGCAGATTGTTCCACTCGCCGCGAGTTCGAGGAGGCGGCCCGGCTGCGTGATCTCATCGCCAAGCTCGAGCGGACCACCAGTCGCAGCCGGCCTGTCTCAGGCATCCGGGGAGACTGCGACCTGATCGGGCTCGTCCGGGACAGGGAGAACGCCTCCGGCGTGGTCATGCGGGTAAGAAGCGGACATATCCTGACCACTCATCATTTTATTCTGACGGATAAACTGGACCAGGGCCTCGACGTCTTCATGGCCCAGCTCCTGCGGGAATACTACCCGCGAGCCGGTGATATCCCGGCCGAGATCCTGCTGTCCCACGCGCTCGACCAGACAGCTTCCTGGCAGGAATGGCTGGCCGGGCTCCGCAACGGCAGGGTGCTCCTCAAACACCCCCAACGGGGAGCCAAAAAGGAAGCGGTCGAGCTTGCCCGCACCAACGCGGCCTTCAAGCTCCGTGAGGTGGATCTGCGGCGGACCACGGCGCAGTCGCGCAAGGTCACCCCTGGCGACATCCAGCTCCAGGAAGCGCTCGATCTGCATTCAGTGCCGGAGACCATTGAATGTTTCGACATCTCCAACTTCCAGGGCAAGGAAACGGTGGCCTCGCTCGTTTTCTTCAAGGACGGCCGGCCCCTGAAAAGCCGGTACCGCAGGTTCCGGATCAGAACCGTCCCGGGCGTGGACGATCTTGCCAGTATGATGGAAGTGCTGACCCGTTATTACGGCCGCCTGGTGCAGAAGGAAACGAATCCCGCCGACCTGGTTGTGGTCGACGGCGGCGCTGGTCAGTTGGCGGTGGCCAGGGAGGTCCTGGTCCGGTACGGATTCCATGAAACCCAATTGATCGGTCTGGCCAAGCGCGAAGAGACCATTCACAGGGAGGGGGGGACCATGAACCTGTCGCACGGCAGCGAGGCCCTCAAACTCCTGCAGCGAGTCCGGGACGAGGCCCATCGTTTCGCCATCACATATCACCGTCTGTTGAGGGACCGGAGCACAACCGCCAGCGAGCTGGATCTCATCCCGGGTATCGGGCGCATCAAGAAATTGTCCCTGCTGCATCACTTCGGATCCGTGGCCCGCATTCGTGCGGCCGGCCCTGCTGAACTGGCCGAAGTGCGGGGGATCAACAAGCACGACCTGGTCGCCATCCGGGAATTTTTCACCAACCGACCGGAGCCGGACGCATGAGCGTTGACACCTGGGACATGGCCTTGGACGATTTTCTGGCGCATTGCGGGGCGGAAAAGGGCCTGGCCTCGGCCAGCCTCGAGGCCATCCGTTTCGATCTGGCCCGGTTGCGGCGGTGGTCGGATGCGGAAGGCTTGTCAGCGCCGACGGCCCTGCGCGACCATCATCTCCGCTCGTGTCTCATCGAGTCCGCCGGGGAATTGGCGCCTGCATCACGTGCACGGCTCCTGTCCACCCTGCGTTCCTTTTTCCGTTTCCTCGTGGCTGAGAATCTGACCGACATCGATCCCACCAGCACCCTCATCGCACCACGCCGGGGCCGGAAGCTCCCGGCAGTGCTGACAATCAACCAGGTCGAACGGCTGCTCTTGACCGTCGACGGAGCCCGGCCGGTCGACCTGCGGGACCGGGCCATCCTGGAGGTCCTTTACGGCTGCGGTTGCAGGGTCAGCGAACTGTGCGGCCTTGACGTAACCGACCTGGATCCTGCCGAGGCCATGCTCCTGCTGCGAGGCAAGGGCCGCAAACAACGCCTCGTGCCTGTGGGAGAACCCGCGCTGGAAGCCGTGGGGCTGTTCCTGCGGGCGGGCCGTCCCGATCTCCTCGGCAAGTCCCCCAACGCCGCCCTGTTTCTGAACCAGCGCGGCGGCCGTCTGTCGCGGGTCTCGGTCTGGAACCTCATCAAGAAGACGGGGGCCGCGGCAGGGTTGCCGGACCGTCTATCACCCCACACCCTGCGCCACACCTACGCCACACATCTTCTGGAAGGGGGAGCCGATCTGAGGGTCGTGCAGGAGTTGCTGGGCCACGCCGACATCGGAACCACCGAGATCTACACCCACGTCGACCGGGCCTGGCTGACCGAGGCCTGGCTGGGGGCCCATCCCCGGGCGCGGCGAAAATAGTGAGACGGATCGTCCGCCCCGGACATGAGCTTCTTTGACATGGGCACGCCCCGATGGTACTGTTTGCCGGTCATTTCCGCGAGGGTCGGGGAAGCGGACACGGCTCATCTTCGCCCAGAGCCGACCACGTTCCCGGCGTCTGAAAGGCATCTGCATTGAAGCAGGAAACAACAATGAATCCAGGTTCCGGAAAGGTCATCCTCAGCGGCATGCGGCCGACTGGCCGGCTGCACTGGGGCAATTTCACGGGAGCTCTCGAAAACTGGATCCTTCTCCAGGAGGAGTACGACTGCCACTTCATGGTGGCAGACTGGCACGTCCTGACCACGTCTCTGGACAAGGCGCCGGAAATCAGGGAAAACAGCCGGCAGATGTACCTCGACTGGCTGGGCGCCGGGCTGGACCCCGAGCGATCGGTCCTCTTCATACAGTCCCGGATCAAGGAGCACGCGGAACTCTACCTGCTGCTGTGCATGATGATCAGCAAGGGCCGCCTGGAACGGAATCCGACCTTCAAGGAACAGGTCCGCGACCTGAATTTGGGGAGCGAAATCAGCTACGGCCACCTGGGTTATCCCGTGCTGCAGGCGGCGGACATCCTCATGTACCAGGCCCACGCGGTGCCCGTGGGGGAGGACCAGCTGCCCCATCTCGAGCTCACGCGGGAAATGGCACGCCGCTTCAACCGGATTTTCGGCAACGTTTTTCCCGAACCCGAACCCCTGGTCACCAAGTTCGCCCGGTTTCCCGGGACCGACGGCAAACGGATGAGCAAATCACTCGGCAACACCATCGAAATCTCCGCGGCACCCGAAGAAATCCGTCGGAAAATCAAACCGGCCTTCACGGATCCCGCCCGCCTGCGGAAATCCGATCCCGGCCACCCTGAAATCTGCGCCATCTATACGTGGTATCAGAAATTCATGCCCGCGGCAGCCGAGGAGACCGCACAGGAATGCCGGTCCGCCGCCCGGGGCTGCGTGGACTGCAAGATGAAGCTGGCGGACGGAGTCATCGAGTATTTCGCCCCCCTGCGGGAACGCCGCGCCGAGTTCGAGAAGGATCCCGCCCGGCTGGATGAAATCATCCGGGACGGCTGTGGACGAGCCAATGCGGTCGCCGCCCGCACCATGGCAGCCGTCCATGACGCCATGGGCATCGGTTGATCCGGATCAAGGCTGAACTTTCCACGGCACAGGCAACGGTCAAGTATGGAACGAGGTTCTTTCAGCATGGTGGACAACACCAACGAGGAAACGACATCGGGTGGTCCGGATCGGGAAAGAACCCCGGTTTCTCCTGAAAACGGGGGGCAATCCCCCCCCGAAAACGGAGGCCCGGAATCCTGGAACCTGGATTCCCTGCCTACCGAATTGGAGTATTTTCGGACCAGCGAAGCCTACCAGGTCGAATTGACCGGGTTCCAGGGCCCCATGGATCTTCTGCTGCACCTGATCGACCGGGAACAGGTGGACATCTACGACATCCCCATCGCCAGGATCACCGACCAGTTCATCCGGCATATCGAGGTGATGCAGACCATCAGCCTGGACGAAGCCGGGGAATTCATCGCCATGGCCGCCACCCTCATGGTCATCAAGATGAAGATGCTCATGCCTTCCCACCGCGACGGGGACGAGGAGGAGCTGGAGGATCCGCGGGCCGAACTGGTGAAGAAGCTGCTCGAATACCGCCGTTTCAAGGAAGCCGCGGAATCCCTGCAGAAACAGGAAGCCGAACGGCGCACCTACCACCTGCGTCAGACCCACTTCCCCTTCACGAAGGATCTGGATCTCGAACCTCAGTTGCGCATCGAGATGTTCGATCTGCTCTCGGCGCTGGCGGGCATCTTCGACCGTATGCAGTCCCGCTCCGTTCACGATGTCCTGCGTGATGTCTTCACCGTCGAGGAGAAGATGTCGCTCATCCAGGAAAAAGTGGGCTCCGGCGGGACGGTCCGCTTCGAGGACCTGTTTTCCGGGGACTCCATCAAGATGGAGGTCATCGTCACCTTCATCGCCATCCTGGAAATGGTCAAGCGAGGACGATTGCAGTTCATGCAGACCAAACCCGGCGGACCTATCTGGATCCAGCACCCGGGGGTCGACCGAGAGGTGGGCGAGCAGGTGGAACTCACCACCCTCGACGAGGATCATGCCGCCGAAACCCTGCCCGACGAACCAGTGAACGAATGGGAGAACAAATCTTGAAAAGGGAACTCGAAGCCCTGCTTTTCGCCACCGACAGTCCATTGACCGTGGCCCGGCTGAAGAAGATCTTTCCCAAGGTCGAAACTCTTGAATTCAAGCAGGCGGTGGGGGAACTGCAGGAGGAATACGAACAATCCGGGCACGCGTTCACCGTGGTCGAATTCGGCGGCGGCTGGCAGATCGCCACCAAACCCGAGTTCTCACCCATTGTCGAGAAGATGCTCAAGACGCGCCGCTTCACCCGCCTTTCGAAAGCCGGTCTGGAGGTCCTGGCGATCATCGCCTACCGCCAGCCCATAACCCGACTGGCTATCGACGATATCCGGGGAGTCAACAGCAGCGGTGCCATCAGCACCCTGAGCGAACGCAACCTCATCGCGGTGGTTGGCCGTTCCCGTGCCGTCGGCAATCCCCTGCTGCACGGCACGACGCGGGAATTCCTCAACCACCTGGGCCTCAATGGTCTGGCCCAGCTGCCAGATCTGCCCGATCTCGAGGGTGTCATGAACGACCGGAAGGAATTGAAGGAATTCGCGAGCCGGGTCGGCCGGGACCTGACCGAAGGAGAGTTGGAGGAGTACTTCGACGCTCCGGAGGCCACCGAACCGTCTTCCGCCGATAGTACCCCGGAGTTGGAAGATGGGGCTGAGGACCAGGGGGCCTCCGTGCCCAAGGAGAGCAGTGAACCCTGACACGGAAATGCGCCTGAACCGCTTCCTGGCCAGGGCCGGGCTGGGATCACGTCGGTCAGTGGAAAGCCTCGTGCGGGAGGGCCGGGTGGCCATCGGCGGACAGACGGTGGAGGATCTGGGACGTCGGGTCCGCCCCGACACGGATGAGGTGACTCTCGACGGCAGGCCTGTTTCCCTGCCGGAAGGCTACCGGGTCTACGCCTTCCACAAACCCCAGGGAGTCGTCTCGACCCTGGCCTCCCAGAACGGGCAACCATCCCTGCTGCCCTACCGTCTTCAATCCGATATCCCGGATCGTTTCATGCCGGTCGGACGCCTTGACTCAGAGACTACCGGATTGCTCCTTTGGACGGATGACGGAGAGCTCAACCAGGCCCTGTGCCGGCCCCGGTCCGGCCTGTGGAAGACTTATGAACTCGAGCTCAACGGGGGACCGACGCCGGAAAAGATCAGGAGCCTGACGCAGGGGGGCATTGAAATCGACGGTCGGCCGTGCTTGCCGTGCCGCCTGCGCATGAGTAAAGCCGGCACGACCCATCAGTGGATCATGGAAATCCACGAAGGGCGGCGGCGGCAGATCCGCCGCATGTTCAAAGGGGTCGGCCTGCGGGTGCTTCGACTGCAGCGGACGGCGGTCGGTCCGGTGCGCCTGGGCAATCTGCGTCCGGGGGATTTCCGCAAACTCACCCCGAACGAGGTGGAGAATCTGCGCGACCTCGTGAAAGATTCCCGGACCTGATGTGAGCGGGCATTTACCCTGATGAACGAAGGGGAGTGACGATGGATTTCAAATGTCTTTTCCGTCCCGGCATCCTGGCCACACGGCCCTACAGCCCCGGGCGCCCCATCGAGGAAGTCCAGCGTGAACTGGGCCTGGACAGGGTCATCAAGCTGGCCAGCAACGAGAACCCCGAAGGGCCCCTGCCTGTGGTGCTCGAAGCCATCCGGCGGGCCGCAGCGGACATCAACCGCTATCCCGACGCCTCCTGCCACGAACTGACCCACAAGTTGGCCGCGCATCTCGCGGTCGAACCCACGTCCCTGATCTTCGGCAACGGCAGCAACGAGGTCGTCGACATCCTCATCCGGGCCCTGGTTTCGCCCGGGGAGAACGTGGTGTTCAGTCACCACAGTTTCATCGTCTACGCTCTGACCACCGGCGTGCATTTCGAGTGCGGCCGTCCGGTGCCTCTAGCGCCCGGGGACAAGCATGATCTTGCGGCCATGGCTGCGGCGATCGACGCCAAGACCAAACTGGCCATCGTCTGCAACCCGAACAACCCCACCGGGACCTACAACACCGCGCATGAATTCCGGGCCTTCCTTGCCTCGGTCCCCGCCGGCGTCATTGTGGCGGTCGACGAAGCTTATTATGAATATGTGTCGGCCGAGGATTATCCCCAGACCCTGGCCATGCTCGCGGATCATCCGAACCTTGTGCTTTTGCGGACTTTCAGTAAAATCCATTCGCTGGCCGGGCTGCGGATTGGTTACGGTGTGGGGCATCCCGACCTGATCGGTGAACTACACAAGACGCGGGAGCCCTTCAACGTCAACACACTGAGCCAGGTTGCGGCCATGGCCTGCCTGGACAATTGGCAAGAAGTCGCCGGCAGAGTCCGGCGCAATCGGGAACAACTGGAATGGATGGAAGCGGAATTGGCGGGCCTGGGCTTCGAGGTCGTGCCGAGTCAGACCAATTTCATCCTGGTACGCACTCCGGGAGACGCAGGTAAACTGACGGATGCCCTGCTGCAGAAGGGCGTCATCGTCCGACCCATGCACGCCTTCGGCCTGGGAGAGGGCGCTCTGCGGATCAGCGTCGGGCTACCCGTCGAGAATCAACAATGCATCGAAGCACTCAAGGAGATCATTTCCTGATGGGCTCACCCCAACCGGAAAAATGCATCCCGCTGGTCAGGAGGCACCCCGGACAACCGACTACCGTGGTGTCCGTGCAGGATGTGCGGTTCGGCGACCGCAAGGTTGTGCTCATCGGAGGCCCATGTGCGGTCGAGAACAGTGACCAGATGGCCAGGACCGCCGCCCAGGTGGCTGGCGCCGGCGGGTCCATGCTGCGCGGCGGCGCCTGGAAACCCCGTACCAATCCCTATGATTTCCAGGGCCTGGGCCGGGCCGGCCTGAAACTCCTGGCAGAGGTCCGCAAGGTTTCCGGATTACCGGTCGTGACCGAGGTGCTCGATCCCCGGGACGTGGAACTGGTCGCCGAAACCGCGGACATGCTGCAGATCGGCAGCCGCAGCATCCAGAATTTTCCCCTCCTGCGGGAGGTCGGGGCCAGCGGAAAACCCGTTCTGCTGAAGCGGGGCATGATGACCACGATCACCGAATGGCTAAATTCCGCCGAATACGTCCTCGCCGCCGGGGGGGGCGACCTTGTCTTCTGCGAAAGAGGCATCCGTACTTTCGAATCCTCCCTGCGCAACACCCTGGACGTGGGGGCGGTGGCCGTACTCAAGGAAATCACCCATCTGCCGGTGATCGTCGATCCCAGCCACGCTGCTGGCGATGTTCGCTATGTGACCGCCCTGGCCCGCGCCGCGATCGCGGCCGGCGCCGACGGCCTTCTGGTCGAAACCCATTGCGATCCCCAACAGGCCCTCAGCGACGGATCACAGTCCCTCGGTCCCGATCAGTTCGCGGACCTGGCTGAATCCTGCCGCGCCGTAGCCCGGGCCCTGGACCGGGACCTCTGAGATGGGCGCCGTGCTGTCCAACGAATTCCCTCCCTTGGATCCCGCCTTGTTGCCCAGGAGCGCGGTCATCGCCATCGACGGACCGGCCGGGTCGGGCAAATCATCCACGGCTCGGGCTCTGGCGGACCTCTTCGGCCTGTTGTACATCGACACCGGGGCCATGTACCGGGCCTTGACCCATGCCGCCCTGGCGGCCGGAATCGACTCCAACGACGAAGATACGCTGGCCGGGTTGCTGACTAACGCTCGCCTTGAACTCAAGTCAACCGGGGCAGAGGTCAGTGTGTTCTGGAACGGCAAGGATGTTTCCCGGGCGATCAGGACCCCTGAAGTCGACGCGGCCGTTTCCCGGGTCAGCAGCCATCCTGCCGTGCGGTCGAAGATGGTGGAGCGCCAGAAGGCCTTGGGTCGCCTGGGTGGTGTAGTCATGGAGGGAAGGGACATCGGCAACGTGGTTTTCCCACTGGCCACCGCCAAGATCTATCTGTCGGCCACTCTCGAGGCCAGGGTCGAGCGTCGCTTTCGCCAGTACCAACAACGCGGGCTGGAGGTTTCGCGCGAAGATCTGCGCCTCGACCTCGCCGAACGGGACCGTCAGGACAGCGAACGGCAAACCAGCCCCCTGGCGGTTTCCCCCGACGCGATGGTGATCGACAGCAGTGAGTTGAGCCTGGACCAGCAGAACCGGTTGTGCGCCCGCGCCTGCCTGGTGAATCCCACGCTCGACCTGCGTCTGGACACGGATTTCGCGACGGCCTTTGTGGAGCTGCCCTGGCATTACCGCCTGGCCTATAACCTCATGCGCGCCGCCGCTCGTTTCTACGGCCTGCGGCAGGTGGGCAACGAAGGGTGCTCCCTGCCCCGGGGGTGCATCGTGGGGGTCAACCACGTCAGCAACTGGGATCCTCCGCTGGTCGGTTCGACCTTCTGGCGTCATCCCGTGCACACACTCGCCAAGGCCGAACTCTTCAAGGTGTGGCCGCTGGGGGCCATCTTCCGCTGGATCGACAGCATCCCCATCCAGCGGACAGGATATGACGCCGGGGCCTTCGACGAAGCGGCCGCCCGCCTGGACGAGGGCGACAACCTTCTCATCTTTCCCGAAGGTACCCGCCGAGCCATCGGCCATCCGGGACCTGTGCGCAACGGCTTGGGAATTCTGGTTCAGAACACGGCGGCGCCTTTCCTGCCCATCTTCATCAGGGGCAGCTACGGCCGACAGCCCGGGGGGTCTTTCGAGTCTCCCCTTGAAGTCCACTACGGCCCGGTGATCCGCTGGCACGGTGTACCGGCCATCCTGCAGGACCACGACAAGAAGGAAGTCAGCCGCAGGATCGCCCATCTGTGCGAAGCGGTCTTCCGAGAGCTTCAGGCCCGATCCTTCGCTGCAAATCCTCAGACGGAATTTGAAAAGGAACTTGCAGTCAAGCAGTTGAAAAAGTTCGCCCGACGTCAGGAGCAGGTTTTCGGCGCCTGAGTCTACATCCCAGTCAACCTTGCCAATATTGCACTTACCGACTATATTCCGGAATCCGCCTGGGACCGAGCGGTCCCGGCGCATTCATCTGTCACTAGGAGGCAACCTTTCATGACCGCCAACCCCAATTCCGGTTCCGACGAACAGCCCGAGAGCGCCCACGAGGCGAATCTGCCCGGTCCTGCGGAGCAAACCCCTGAACCCAGCAGCAATGAAAACAACGACCGTGCCCCCGCCCGGGCCAAGGCCGCCGAACTCCTTCCTACGCCTGCTGCTCCCCGTCTGAGCACCGAATACGATCCCGACAGCATCGTCAACTTCGATTACCTCGAAGAAGAAGGTCAGGAATGGGATCTGAATTCGGACGAAATGCTGAGCTTGATCAACCAGTACGAAGAGACCCTCACGGATATCCAGGAGGGCCAGATCCTCAAGGGTACCGTCATCGAGGTTAGGGAAAACGAAGTCCTGCTCAACATCGGCTTCAAGAGCGAAGGTGTGATCAGCAGGGATGAGTTCGGCGCTACAAGCGTCGATGTCGACGATACTTTCGACGTTTTCCTCGAAAAACTTGAAAACCAGGACGGCTTGGTTGTGCTCTCCAAGGAGCGAGCCGATTTCCTGAAGGTCTGGGACAGGATCAAGGTTGCCCACGAGGCCGGCGATATCGTGACCGGCACCGTCGATCGGCGGATCAAGGGTGGATTGGTGGTCAAGCTGTGGGGTGTGGACACGTTCCTGCCCGGCA
>CBDUYZ010000067.1:0-10880 GCA_965371575.1 uncultured bacterium | reverse complement strand
CGTAGACCGTAGCCAAGCCCAATCCCGTGCCTGGGTCCTTGGTCTTGGTGGTGAAGAACGGCTCGAAGAGCCGCTCCATGTGCTCCTTCCGGATACCCTCGCCGTTGTCGCTGACCGTGAGTATGACGTGGGGTCCCGGCTGCGAGCCGGGATGGTCTCGCGCGTACTGCTCATCGAGGTCGACAACGCGGGTTTCGAGGTCGAGCAGGCCACCGTCGGGCATGGCGTCGCGGGCATTGACCACCAGATTCATGATCACCTGCTCGAGCTGGCTGGCGTCGGCCAGGACGTGGCCTGGTTCCTTCGAACAGACTACCTTCAGTTCGATATTCTCACTGATGACCCGCAACAACATCTTCTCCAGGTCGAGCAGGGTCCGGTTCAGGTCGAGAACCTCGGGACTGGACACGTCTCGCCGGCTGAACATGAGCAGTTGCCGGATCAGATCCGCGGCGCGCCGCCCGCTCCTTTCGACCTGCTGGAGCCCTTCGCGGACGAACTGCATCGATGGCTCGGGACCCTCCAGGGCGTCGAGAGCCAGTTCGGCGTTGCCCAGGATCGCCGTCAGGATGTTGTTGAAGTCGTGAGCGATGCCGCCGGCCAGCTGTCCCACGGCCCGCATTTTCTCCCCGTGCCGGAACTGGTTTTCGAGGAAACGTTCCCGGGATATGTCCTGACCGATGGCCTGGAAGGCGATGGTCCGCCGATCCCACCCGAACAGCGCCCGGATGGTCCAGCGGTGCCAGGGTTGCAGGTCATCGCCGAGCATGACGGGGAAATCGATGGTTTCAGTAGGAAGGTCCACTGTCAGCCTGGACAACAGGTCGTCGACCTCCCGTCGGCTGCTTTCCGCCACGAAGCTCAGGAAATCCACGCCTGCAAGGTCATCTGGAGCCAGGAAAAAGCAATGCAGGCAGGCCTTGTTGGCGTAGACCAGGCCGCCGTCGGGGTCGAAACGGCAGATCATCAGTGGCATGTCCTCAACCGAGGCCCGGTAACGGTCCTCGCTTTCGCGCAGGGCCTCGACGCCCTTGACCAGGTCGCTACGGACGGTTTTCAGCTCCCGCTCCAGGTCTCCCGGCCTGAAAATTGCCAGCACCGGCAGGGAGTCGAAGCGCCAGCCGTGGCGGCGGGTTTCCCAGATCAGGTAGAACGTCAGTGGTGGTGTGGCGGCCAGGGCCACGATGCTGCGGGATACCAGGGTGCCCTGGAGGAGGGGCCAGTAGTTCGGCGAGTCGCCAAAGGCCAGGGTGATGAAAATCAGCGAATCCATCCACATAATGCTCAGCAATGAAACCAACACCGATATGGCCAGCGGAATCCTGCCGCGGTACTTGCTGAGAAAGCCCCAGACTACGGTCAGGGCCAGCAGATCGGTCAGGGTGGCCGTGATGGAGGCTCCGTAATTGCGCCAGATGATCGGGGGAAAGGGGCAGGGCGAAGTGGGGTCGATCTGGAGGAACAGGTTCCGGAACAGCAGGGCGGACAAGGGAAAGAGAATCGTGCCGCCCACCACCACGGCGATGGCCGTGCGGCCGGCGCTCGGGCCGTCGAAAACGTAGCAGACGAACACGCCGATCAGCACCCCGGTGAACAGGACGGCCGAGCTCACCAGGAAGTCCATGCCCCCTATGCGGACAACCATGTTCTGGGGCATGATCCAGGCCGTGGCGATGATCATGCCGAGGATGGAGTAGACGAAGGCCAGGCTGTATTTGTGGCGCAGAGCGTGAAAACCGAGCACCGTGGCAACCACCATGATGCTGTTTAGGAAAAACACCTGAACCGACGAAAGACCCATTATTCCAATCCCCGAGTGAGACAGGTTCAAAACAATACGAGTCGTCAACATACACAAAAGGGAGTTCGGCGTCCAAGTCTGTAGCAGGTGGTGCGTTGGCAACCTGGCGCCCGGCAACGGCGCTGGTCACGCGTCGGCGGTGTCGCTGAAATTGTGTCTGGTCCGTTGGGGTTTATCTACTGAATATGATTGCAGGTGACCAGACCGTCTTGCTGCCGGGGTTGTTCCGGAGTTTCATCGGTGATTCCCACAATCAGGAATTCCTCGATATCGAGTTCCCCGCCGGTCTCCAGTTGAATGGCGGGCTGATCGTCCCGGGGAAGGGGGATGCCTGCGGGGTCGTGGGTCACCCGGACAAGGGGATGGTCCATATCCGGACCACGGGCGATGACCACCGCCTTGCGGCGATCCGAGAGCACAACCTCGCTGCCCGGCGGATACAGGCCCGTGGAACTGATGAAAGTGGCCAGGATCCAGGGCTGGAACGCGCCCTTGTCCTTGAGCATGATTTCGAAAGCCCGCCGTGGCGATACCGGCGCCTTGTAGGGCCGGACAGCCGTCAGCGCCTCGAAAACGTCGCAGACATGGACCAGGGAAGCCACTGAGCCCTGGGTGTACCATTCCGGCATGTGGGGATACCCGCGGCCGTCTTCACGGATGTGATGCCCCCACGCGGCCGAAACGATCAGAGGGCTTTGCTCTCCGCTGGCCAGAAGGATCTGGACTCCGGTGACGGGGTGGGATTCGATGACCCTAACTTCCTCGGAATCCAGCTTGTCGGTCTTGAACAGGATCTCTTCGGGCACACGGCCCTTGCCCAGGTCGTGCAACAGGCCCGCGGTGGCCAGTTCACACAGGATTTCGACAGGCCAGCCCAGCTCCCGGCCCAGTATGGCCGCCAGCGCGGCGACCCGCACCGAGTGGCCGATGGTGTAGCTGTCGTAATCGGGATAGCGCATGAACTGCATGACGTCCATGGCTCCGGTTTCCGAGGCGTTCACCAGTTTTTCGCCGCTGGCCCGGGCCTGGGACAGGTCCACGTTTTCGTTCTGGCTGATGGAGAGGTTGCTTGTGGACACGGTATCGTACAGGGACTGGTAGACGCTCAACAGAGGAGCGAAATCGGCGGCCAGGTAATGGTCCCCCAAGTCGGTTTCGGGGGCGTCTGGCAGCCCGTCGTCATCGCCCTCCTCCCGGAGCGGAACCATAAGCTCGATGTGATCGATCCCGTTGGCGGCGAACAGCGCCCTGGCTTCCTCCAGGTTCGGCAGGGGATCCTTCCGGGTGGCGCCCAGCCGAAAGAAAGTAGCCAAGTCCGCCGTGGCGATGGGCAGGCGGAAAGTGAATCCCCCGCAACCCAGGCGCTGGGCGAATTCGATCAGGGATCGGCCGGCGATCGAGGGGCCGACCAGGTACTTGCCGTGCCGGGTGAACTTCCCACCAAAGACCCCGAAGGAGAATTCATCCTTGCCGTCGTCCGCGATCATTCTGCGCAGGCGGGTCGTGAAATCGTAACAGACGGACTCCACCTTCGGGTGGTTGTCGAAATACATCCGGCGCTGATTGATGCCGCTGGACAGCAGGATGATGAGATCGCTGAAGTGGTGCTCCACCGGACTACCTCTCGTCCTTCGCGTCGTCTTCGGACTTCGCGCCGGAAAGGATTTTTTCGGCCAGTTCACGACATTCCACAGGCCAGGCCCTGAAGAAGAAAAATTTCCTTTGGTCACGAATCCTGGTCAGCAAGGGCAAGGCAATAGCGGAATCCAGCTTGGCGATCCAGCTGATGGCCCCGGTCACCCAGTCACCGTTACGGTCTGCGGCAGACAGGCCGGTCAAGGCCTTCGGGATCAGGCTGGTGGCCATCTTGCGCAGGTCCGGGGTGAGGGAAGTTCTGTCGTTCTGCTTGATGAGCGACAAGTAGAAACCGTCGTTGGACGGATCATATTTCCCGAGGACCCTCATCAGGATTTCCGTCAAGCTGTTGGGCGGTTGGCGGAGAAGATGGTCGTGTATGCGGGGTCCGTGAACAGGAGCCAGCGAGGACTTCATCAGCGCGGCATGAACTGCGTACATCCGGTCCAGCGGCAGGCTCATCAGGCTGGGAGGTATCGTCTGATTGCGCACCGCCGGTGTGCATTCCAGACGGGACACCTGTCTGATGGCCGCCCTGGAATCGAATTCGCCGGCGGCAAACCACAGCCGCTCCACGGCTTCGAAAGAAGCATTTTCCAACCCCCGAAACAGGTCGCTGACCAGATGGGGCCAGACCAGGGCGCGGCGTCCGGTATCAAGGGTTTCCCAGAGGCTGATCCAGAATTTCACCAGGTGGTCCGGCCGGGAAGCGCGCAACAGGCCACAGAAGGCCGGCAATACCGTATCGAGGGCAACTTGGTTGTCCTTCAGCGCCGAGTGCGCCACCGCCGCGGAACACAGGCTCAGGTCCTGTTGGGTGATTTCCCCGCCCGTGATGATCAATTCCAGATTTGACACCAGGGTCGCCTCAAGGACATCCGAAGGGTCGGCGCCGAGCAGATGGAAACAGATTCCCAGGTAATTGCTCAGGGACGACGGGCCGGGTTCGAGCGTTGCACAGCATGCTGTCTGGAGATCGGCAACCGCTTGACTCAATTGTTCAAGACTCAAGTCGAATTCCGTTTTCGGCCTTTTCTTCACTCTTCCCTGGGCCGGGTCTTTCCAGTCGTTGCCGGTTTCGAACTCCTTCTTCAGCAAGCTGAACACAAGGTCCACCGAACCGGGGTCCTGACTCAGGTCCAACGCCCGCTTGGCGTGCTCGATCAGCCGCGTAAGATCGCGGGGATCAGGATTCACCTCGACCAGGCGCCGCAATGAATCACGAAGAGCCTTGATATTCCTGGGCGTGAGATCGGGATGTGGCGTGGATCCGTCATCACCGGGATTCAGGATGTTCTGTTCCAGGTTCTTGAGAACCCGGCCGACCACCATCATGAACTCCCGGGCGAGTTTTTCGCTCTCGGTCATCAGTTCGCCGGAGAATTTCAGTCCGTCGCCAGGGTCACACTCGCCTTCAATGCCGTTGTCCCGGACAACGCCGCGACTCGCGGTGCTGACGGTCGGCGGCAGATTCTCGATCTTGATTTCCTGAAATCCGCTGGTGTTGCCCAGGTTCTGCTTGTGTACCTGCAGGGCGGAAATCGCCTGGCGAAGGTCCGCGGGAGTCAGTTCGGCGCTGAGTTCCAGCTGGGCGATATTCAAGGGAACCAGGAGATCGTGCAGAAGCCGCACGTTGCGGTGACGGGGGTCCACCAGTTGCGATCGGACCATCATACCGGCGGCGGTGATCTCGATGGTCATGGACCCATCCGACCCGATGGCCTCGACAATCTGGGTGCAGGCCTTTTCGGACACCACGCGGTACTGATCGTGATCGGCGGAATAATAAGAGCCGACCGTCAGTAGCTGGTCGACGGCCTTGAGCAGGGTGGACGCGCTCCGGTCGAGAGGCTGACCTGTCGGGTCGCAAATGGTTTCGCTGTTGAGCGCGGTATTCGACGCCATGAATTCCGGAATCCTTCGTAGATCCTAAACCCAAAAAGACGGGAGCAAGAACTTCCTCATATCTTATTCGTCCAGCCGGCAAAACGATTTAACGTATTTTTGGAAACGGGCTTATATTTGGCGGCAGGAGGATTTCAGATGACTGATCAGGACAAACCCGACCGGGAGGATCCCGCAGCGCCGCTGCCCCCCGGCGTACCAGAACCGCCGGACCTGGCCAAGGTGCGCGATCTGCGCGAACGCATGGAACAGGATCGCCTCGGCCGGTCAGAGGCCGGGCACGGCGGCCGGCGCGGCCACGGGGTCAGAAATATCTCCGGCAAGGGGGCACGGGACATCGGGACCTACACCATCATCCCGATGATGATGGTCGCCGGTCCGCTGGTGGGCTACATGCTGGGCAAAGGACTGGAAAACATGTTCGGCGGCGAACCGTGGCCGGGTGTGGCCGGCCTGCTGTTCGGCCTGGTGGCCGCGTTTCGTCAGATCTTCCTGCTGCTGGCCGACAGGGCTCGGCGGGACCGGGAAGAATAGAAGCCCCCTGGGGGCCGCACCACCGGCCATTTACCCCCAACCGAAAGCCTACCCCGCCAGCTTCTCCAGTCGCCGCAGGATTTCGACCATGGCCATGGTGTCGAGTTTGCAGTAATCGCGCAGGTTGTTGAAGATCAGGGCGCGCTCATCGGCCGCGACATTTCCGTACAGAGCCTGCTGGTACTGACGACCGGCCTGATTGCCGTCGCTGATGGTCAGACCGTCGTAGTCGAAGTCGGTCAAGGCCGGCAGCACCGCCTTCAGCGAGCAGCTGCCCTTCTGGCGCGGGTGATAGACCCAGAAGGCGCGGAAGGGAATGATCAAATCGTCTATGCGTTCGACCAGGTCGGCCAGGCGTTCGGCCTCGGCCGGAAACATTTCGGCCAGATCCTTCAGCACACTCTTTTCGAAGCTCATGTTCCAGGCCAGGACAGTGCCGTCGGGTCCGATGGCCCGTAGGGCGTCGACCAGGCCGGGCCGCGGATCGCCGGGCAAAGGATCATTGTTCCAGGTGGCCAGATACTCCACATGTTCGGGCCGGGCGCCGGGCTCATGCTGGATGTGCAGCGAGAACTGGAAGGGAATCCGCTGGTAGGGCCGCGTACCGGTCAGCGGCGGAATGGCCGGGTTCATGGTCTCGAAATCCAGGTGATACAGGGGATATTTCAAACCATCCAGCCAGCGGCACAGGGCCTTGCGGTCGGTCTGGACCCCCCCGGTGATCACGGCCTTCTTCTGGATCTGCTGTCTCGGGGAAAGCTTGGCGTCGGGGGTGTCGGCGATGGCGAAGATGCCCTCATCGAGCAACCCGAACGCCAGGGCGCCGGCGCGGTAGAAACCGGTCACGTTGTCGTCGGGCAGGGCCGACCAGCACATATCCTTCAAGGGGCAGGTGTAGGGAGTTGTGCAACGCGGGCCGATGGGCGTGTCGGGATCGGGGCCGGCGATGGTGTCGAGCATCCTGTTCAGGGCCGGAGGCACGTATTCGGCGACCCGCATGACGCGGTCGGTGATGTCTTCGAGATGGAAGAAACGCTCGACCTCGAATCTGTCGCCGCGCACATAACCGGTGTCGACATACATCAGGTAGAGCCGGTTCAGGTCGACCCCGGCGCGGGTCAGGGCGTCGTACTGGAAGGCGACGTCGTTGATGTTGACGTCCTTGACGCTGGTCGACGACTTCACCTCGATCAGGTCCCACTCGGTGCCGCCTTGGCGATCGCCGCCCGAGTCGGGCACCGGCACCAGGATATCGACCCGACAGTAGCGGTCGTCGACCAGGAAGCTGGCCTCGAAGATGGGAATGCGCCGCTTCATCAGGTCACGCGTGGCGGTGACGGTCAGATCGAGCGCGCCGTCGACCTTGAACAGCAGCGGCACTTCCTTGCCGCCGGGATAGAGCCGCTTGGCCAGGTCGCCGACCATGTGGCCGGTGTCGAAGATCTGCTGCTGGGCCTCGTCGGGCCCGGGAATCGTTTCGCGCTGGTTGAATTGGGTCCACAACAGCTTGGGGCACTGCAAGCCCGCCAGGTACTTCGATTTCGAGATGTAGAGGGACTGATCGGAGGGCATGGAAGCCTTTCGGGGTGGGCGGGCGAATCTGAACCGAATCTGAGCCGGATCTACTCCGGACCATCCATTATAGAGTGGCCGGAAGGACGATGCCAGCACATGCTGGGAGGCCGGGAGGAAGCCCATTACAGCAAAACCGGGGCCCTCAAGCCAACTTGAGGTTCCAATTTGGAACCTCAAGACTGTAAACGACATATTTTCAAGGTTTTGATTTATGACCAGGACAGGGCGGCTTTCTACTCCTCCGGCTCCTGCAGACGCTGGTACCGCTGGATCTGCACTCCGCCCGGCTCATCTCCCTGAATCCCGAAGCCTTTGGCCTCCAGGATTTCGACAATTCGGAGGTCCTCCGCGTGGTGCTCCTTTTTCAGCCGGGCATCCTCCACCAGATCCGAGGAGGACTCGCGAAAGCTATCGATGGCGGGCAGGGACTCGGATCGGCCGTCCTCGTAGATGCGGACGTGGCCGTCGTTCGTCATGCGATGCGCGCAGTAGTAGTCGAGGTATTCGCCCTTTTCGTCCGAGCCGAACAGATACCAGATTGCCCAACCCGCCTGGCAGATCTTTCCGCGGCGACGCTCGGCCACGACATCCTCGGGCAGACAGATACCCCAACTCGCGAAGCACTCGGCAAAGTGGAGCTTTATGATGGGGAGTGGGCCGTCCGGGACTTCGGCGCCCCGGGCCAGCTCCGGGTAGCTTTCGTGCAGCTTTTTCTTTCGCTTGCGCTCCGAACGTTCGGCCATTTCCCGGTGCCGGGCGATATCCTTGACCCAGGCCGCGATGCTCCGCTCGGGTGAATCCGCCCGGCGGATACTCTTATGCGTCGCTCCGGTGGCAGGATCAGTGATCGACTCGTTAACCCACTCGACACCCTTGGAATTCTTCTTCCCGGTCTCCCGGGTCACGGTCCAGCCGGTTTCGGGGTCGATGTATGTATTTTTTTTCATGCTGGGCGGGCCTCCTTCTTCGGGCTCAATTATAGCCCAAGAAGTGTCTAGATAACCGGGAGAAATCCACTTTTGGTTAGATCGCCAATGCATTTTGCTTGTGCCTCTGAAGTTGTGTCTGGTCCATTGGAGTCCGGTGGCATGTTGCGAAGGGCCCCCGGGGGCCTCTGTCTTTGATGTTTAAGCTTTTTCCGGGGCTAAAATTACCCACCAAGAGGACTATTCATTAAATAATTAGGCGACCTTGAAGCATTCGCCTTGCCCTAACCCGGATTATTCATGAATCACCTACTGCGACCGCGTATGATCAGATTTGACAGCACGTTCTCGGTTTTGCTCCCTCAACGTACCTACTGGTACGTCTCGGTCCCAAAACCTTGCGAGGGCACTGTCAAATCTGATCATACACACCCTCGCTACGGTGATTCATGAATAATCCGGGCTAACGGACCAGACACAATTTCAGAGGCACAACCTTTCCCTTTTGACAACCCCCCTCAAAACACCATCTTTCCCCTATCCTTTCGGCGCACCGGGACGGAACCCACTCGCCACTCCCATTTACAAGGCCAAAGGGGATTCCACCAAATGTCCCAAAACGTCCTTGCCCGCGTCCAGATATGGACTATTTTACTCGCCTTGGCGTTGTCCGTGGTGCTTGGATTTGTGGTTTCTCCCCACTTCGCCCTGGGCGTTTTCTTGACCGCCCTGTGGGCCGCCGCCGGACTCTTCGTCCTGGAAAAACTGCTGCGTGCCGCGATTCTGCCCCGAGGCGAGCCTCGTAACGTATTTGCCGTTTTCCTGTGGGGATTCGCCAAATTGGCTGTTTACGGGATAGCGGTCTGGGTGTTATTTTCCCGACCGTTTCCAGCGATCAGCCATGCCGTAGGTTTCACTCTCATGATGGTCGTTCTCGCCGTGGCGGGCGCCCGCGTCCGCAACGAGGAAATACGCAGCCTGAAACAGCAGGCCGCGGATCAGCCCCAGGCCGTGATTGAGTCGACAGGGCAGGGAGATCAAGTTCAAGATGTTTAGGACTTCTAACTTGAGCACGTCAAGGCTGGCCGTTCTGGCCCTCGCCATCGGTGTTACGATATTTACTATTGGCGGCCTCAACTCCGCTCTCGCCCAGGATGACGCCCACATTTCCGACACCCACACCGTGCAAGGCGATCCTCACGGCGACGCCGCCGACCACGATGCCGGCCACTCCAGCACCCCGCACCTCCAGAACCTGCTCATAGGCTGGATTGCCCCCTTGCTTCCGGACCCGGTCGTCCATGGCATGGAAGAATTCCTGAACCCGATCTACTCCCTGTCGGTGGCCCTGCTGTTGAGTCTGTTTTTCATCAGCCTGAGCAAAAAGCTCTCATCCCGCTTCCCGGGCCGCACCCAGATGGCCATCGAGATGATCTTCGGCGGCCTCTACGGCATGTTCGAGGCCATCCTCGGACCAACGGCAAGAAGGTACACCCCCTACCTGGGCACGCTGTTCGTCTTCATCCTGGTGAACAACCTGGTCGGCATGGTGCCGCTGGGCCACGCGGCGACCAGCAGCTTCTCCTCGACGACCTTCGCCCTGGGCCTGATGACGTTTTTGTACGTGCAAGGCATCGCCATCAAGGAAAACGGCATCGGCGGCTATCTGCTGCACCTGGCCGGCGATCCCAAGACCGGTATGGACTGGGGTTTTTCGATTCTGCTGTTTCCGCTGCACGTGCTCGGCGAGTTGATCAAGCCACTCAGCCTGGGCCTGCGTCTGTTCGGGAACATCTTCGGCGAGGAGACCCTGGTCGCCACCATGGTGATCCTGGGTTATCTGCTGATGAAGGGCATCGGGGGCATCGTCCTGGCCGGCGACTCGTCGGTGTTCAGCTACCTGCCGGGCATCCCGCTGCAGCTGCCCTTCTACTTCCTGGGACTGCTTTCGAGCACCATCCAGGCGCTGGTCTTCACGCTGCTTTCAACGGTTTATATTGCCTTATTCCTGCCGCACGGTCATGCCGATGATCATGCGGAGGCACACGGGCACTAGGCCGGGCCATCTGGTCCGGGAATGGCGGGCACTGCCCGCAACCATGAGTGCAACGCACGCACTAGAAGGAGAAAACAATGGATGGAAATATTCTTGGACTGGGCCTTCCTATCGGGATGGGCTTGGCCGCCATCGGTTCGGGTATCGGTCTGGGTAAGGCTGTCGGGAGCGCCATGGAGGCCATGGGCCGTCAGCCCGAAGCCATTGGCCAGATCCAGACGGCCATGATCATCGGCAGCGCCTTCATCGAGGCCCTGACGATCTACGCCCTGGTCGTCACCATCATGCTGATGGGTAATATTTAATAATGGAGGGTAGTCCCGGCGTGCGTTTGACGGGATGACCGGGGGCGGCTGGCCGTTCCCCGGACCCTGAAATAATTGTTTCGCCGGTGGTCTCGACCCGGAAGGTACCTGTCATGGAAATGGTAATGCCGAAACTGCCTCAG
>CBDUYZ010000066.1:0-10943 GCA_965371575.1 uncultured bacterium | reverse complement strand
CAACTGCGGCCGGACGACGCCGCGGTCCGGCAGAATCTGGCCCGCGCCCGACGCGATGCGGCGGGTCGTTAGCAGGCTGTTCTGTCCCGGGATGAAGGAGATCGCCCGGTTCCGACAAACAGCCGCCAGGTGGCAGCCGTCAAGCCGAAGACGACGGGGTAGGCCTCGTAATAGATGCGCCACTCGTCGACGAATCCGACGAACAGGGCGAAACAGACCTGGATCGGCAGGATGCCCAGGAAAGCGATGCGCAGGAAAGATGGTTTCTCGAACCAGCGGACGAGCACCAAGGTCGCCAGAATCAGGATCACGACCACCTCGGCCGCACTCCATCCGCCCCTGAGCCAGGCCAGGTTGTGGTCCCACGGGTGGAATTCCACGAAGGACCCCGGATTATTCCGGAACACCCAGACCAGACCGCCCTTGATGATGGCGAAGCCGGCGATCAGAAGCCCGGACTCGCGAAGGATCTCCCCCGCCGGCGCCTTGCCCCGCCGGTAGACCGCGTGGATCGGGATCAACAGCACCGCGGTTTCCTTGTTCAGGCAGCAAAACAGAAAGACGACCAGGAAGACCCTTGTACGGCCCGTGGCCAGGAGATACAGCGCCAGGGTAAAGAGGAAGAGCTGGGGCGGGTCGTAGGGAAACGAGGAGTACTTGAACAATGCCGGCAAACCCAACAGCGCGGCCGCGCCCAGGGCGGTTCGCCAGACCATTCCCGGCGACCATCCCAGCTGGTGGCAGGTCAGTTCGGCTGTGAAGTGGGCGAAGCCGACGAAGGAAACCCACATCAACAGGGCGGCGAAGTAGTACTGGATCGACTCTCGGTATTCCCAGCCGAGATTATCGAAAATTCGCCTCAGGTGCGAGCGGCTTTCGGTGATGTGGTCCAGCTCTTTGCGCCAGGTGGCCGGGGTGACGACCGTAAGCACGCGCACCGTGCTCGGCAGGAGTGTACGGGAGACAAAGGGCCTGTAGGCCGTACCCTGCACCATATTCGGGAAACGGACCTCCTCGTACAGGTTCAAACCGGAGTGCCGGGCCGTGGGTGTGAGGAAGGCGGCCAGGATCCACAGGCCGACCCCGGACAGTATCACCCAGTAGACCCACTGCAGAGCCCGGTTGTTCTCCCTTCCCATGGTTTCCTCTCCGGAGGTGGTATGTTGATTCCCGTCATATTCGCATTCCCGGGACAGGGGTCAAGGCCGGCCTGATGATGACCTGACTTGCCAACCGGGTGCGGATGGGGCATCGTGCTGTTTCTGGAATCCAGGGAACCGATCCAACCGACTTCCAGGGGAGCCGACGTGACCCGCGATCACCTCCAAATCATCGCCACCGAACTGGATCTCGCTCCCCGGCAGGTCGGCTCCGTCGCCGAACTGCTGGCCGGCGGAGCCACCGTTCCGTTCATCAGCCGTTACCGCAAGGAAGCCACCAGCAGCCTCGATGAGGTGGCCATCACCGGGATCCGCGACCGCCTGGAACAGCTCGAGGGTTTGGACAAGCGGCGGGAGGCCATCTTCAAGTCTCTGACCGAGCGGGACCTGCTGACCCCCGAACTCAAACGCGACCTGGAAAAAGCCGCCACCCTGTCCGTGCTGGAGGACATCTATCTGCCCCACCGGCCCAAGCGCCGGACCAGGGCGACCATCGCCCGCGAAAAAGGCCTGGAACCCCTGGCGGTGTGGCTGCTCGCCGAAGCGAAAAAGCCGCAACCGGAAACGGATGAAAAATCGGTGGCCGGGCGCGCGGTCGGGTTTGTCGATCCGGAAAAAGAGGTCGCCGACGCCGACGAAGCCCTGGCCGGCGCGCGCGACATCATCGCCGAGATGATGAACGAGAACCAGGAGATCAGGGGCGCCCTGCGTAATCTGTACCTGCGGGACGGGGTGATGACATCGCGTCTGGTCAAGGGCAAGGAGGACGAGGGAGCCAAGTTCCGGGACTACTTCGAATGGTCCGAGCCGGTCCGATCGACCCCGGGTCATCGGGTGCTGGCGATGCGGCGCGGTGAAAAGGAGAAGATCCTTCGGCTGACGGTCGGCCCGCCCGAAGAGAGGGCCCTGGCCATATTGAACCCGCACTACGTTGCCAACCGGGGCGCCGCTGGCGCCCAGGTCGAACTGGCGGCCCGGGACGGTTACAAGCGGCTTCTTTCGGTGGCCATGGAAACCGAAATCCGCCTCGAGATGAAGAAGCGGGCCGATGAAGAGGCCATCGGGGTCTTCGCGGAAAATCTGCGGCAGCTTCTACTGGCGCCTCCCCTGGGACCCAAGCGGGTTCTCGCCCTTGACCCGGGATTCCGCACGGGCTGCAAGCTGGTGGTGCTGGACAGGCAGGGCAAGCTGCTGCACAACGACACCATCTATCCCCACACCGGGGGCCGTCAGGCCGATGCGGCCGGCCCGCTGGTGACCGAATTGGTGAAGCGGTTCGATGTCGAAGCGATCGCCGTGGGCAACGGTACCGCGGGCCGGGAAACCGAATCCTTCGTGCGCAGGCTCGGGCTGCCGGACTCCCTGGCGGTGGTCATGGTCAACGAATCCGGGGCTTCGATCTACTCGGCCAGCGAGACGGCCCGCGCCGAGTTTCCCGACCACGACGTCACCGTTCGCGGGTCGGTGTCCATCGGCCGCCGGCTGGCCGATCCCCTGGCCGAACTGGTCAAGATCGACGCCAAGAGCATCGGGGTGGGCCAGTACCAGCACGACGTCGATCAGAAGGCCCTCAAGCGCAGTCTGGATGATACGGTCATGAGCTGCGTCAACGCCGTCGGCGTGGACGCCAACACCGCCAGCGCCCTGCTCTTGTCCTACGTTTCGGGTCTGGGTCCCCAGCTGGCCGCCAGCGTGGTGGCCTGGCGCGACGAGAACGGGGCCTACGACAGTCGCCGGCAGTTGTTGAAGGTGCCCCGGCTGGGTCCCAAGGCCTTTGAACAGGCGGCGGGATTTTTAAGGATCCAGGGCGGCAAACAGCCCCTGGACGCCAGCGCGGTGCACCCGGAAAGCTACCCGGTGGTCAAGAAAATCGCCGCGGATCTCGGCCGAAAGGTCACCGACCTGATCGGGGATGAACAGGCCCTCGGCAACCTCGACCTGGACCCTTACGTAACGGACACCATCGGTCTGCCGACCCTGCAGGACATCGTGGTGGAGCTCGGCAAGCCCGGACGCGATCCCCGCGACCCGTTCGAAGTGTTCAGCTTCGCGCCCGGCATCGACAAGATGACCGATCTGGTCGAGGGCCAGGTATTGCCCGGCATCGTGACGAACGTGACCAACTTCGGCGCCTTCATCGATGTGGGCGTACACCAGGACGGCCTGGCCCACATCAGCCAGCTCGCCGACCGTTTCGTGCGCGATCCCAACGAGGTGGTCAAGGTCGGACAGAAGGTCCAGGCGCGGGTGCTGGACGTGGATTTAGAGAGGAAGCGGATTTCCTTGTCGCTCAAGAAGCAGGTTTGACCCCGGGTACCAGGCAGGTAGGAAAATGACTGAAGGTTTCGGAAGATTCGTGGTGGCGGCTTGTTTTTGAGAGATTGTTTTGGACCGAGGCAATTTGACCCGATGAAACACTAAACATCAAGACAAGTGCCCCCGGGGGCACTTTTGATGAGTAACTAATTGGTAAATAATCACTTGAAATTTTGACGACCTTAACTGACTCAGGGTGGGGAATTTCCCCCCAAGACCCGCCCGCGGGCCTGTTTCGCCTATCTCTTTATTCAACAATGGCTTGTGCTGTTCAGTGTTCCACTTGAAATCGAAACAACCCCAATATCCTTATAACCTATAGTAACACATCAAGTTGCCGAGGCCACGAAGCGGAACAACCGGACAGGCCCCGAGGGGCCGCAATCTTACCCCAACCCCTGACATTCGGGACAGAACACCGTCCCCCTTCCTGCGACCACGGTCTTCTCCAACACGGAATCGCAATCACGGCAATGCTCTCCCCCGCGCCCGTACACCCGCAGCTTGTGCCGGAAATTGCCTGGCCGGCCATGGAAGTTGGTGAAGTTCATGAAGGTGGTGCCGCCGTGTTTGATGGCCAGCCGCATGACCTGTTTTCCCCGCTTCAATACCTCGCGCAGTGTTTCTTCGTCGAGATCGCAGGGCCGTGCCTCGGGGTGGACTCCCGCCAGGAACAATGATTCATCCACGTATATGTTGCCCAGCCCCGCCGCTATGCCCTGGTCCAGCAGCAGCGCCTTGATGGGGGCTCGCCGTCCGCCGATTCGCCGCCGCCACTCGGGAAACCGCACCTTCATCATGTCCGGCCCGACGTGGGCGATGGCTGCGGGCCGGACGCCGTCATCCACCAGGGTCAGTCGTCCGAACTTGCGGATGTCGCGGTAATGGACAGGCAGGCCCTCGAAATCGAAAGTCAGATGGACGTGCTTGTCGGGAATGTAGCCGTCGAGGATGAACAACTGGCCGGTCATGCGCAGGTGGATCATCAGGTAGGCCGCAGCGCCGTCGTCACCGGCGAACCACAGGATCAGGTACTTGCCGTGGCGGTGGACGCCGGTCACGGTCTTGCCGAGCAGGGCCGAGCGTGTGACGCGCGCCGATTGCCCCAGCACTCTGGCAAAAGCGACCTTGATGCCTGTCAGGCGGCGTCCTGCCAGGTTCATTTTCAACGCTCGGACGACGTTTTCCACTTCGGGCAGTTCCGGCATCAGATGCCCCGCGCTTCCTTGACCGCGTCGTAGGCCGAATTCACGGCGCGCATCTTCTCGGCGGCGAACTTCTGGAAATCCTCACCCATGCCCTTGTTGACGACCACATCGGGATGGTACTCGCGGGCCAGTTTGCGGTAGGCCTTCTTCACTTCGTCGTCGGTGGCGCCGCTGGTGACGCCCAACACCGTGTAGGAGGCGCCGAGGCTGGCGCGGGGGTTGAACATCGCGATGGCCTCTTGGTAATCGTGGTCCGACAGTCCCATCTCGCGGGCGATGGAGCGGATCAGGCGTTCCTCGGCGGCATTGTAGTGACCGTCGGCCATGGCGATGCTCATCAGGAGGGAAATCAAATCCCGCATGCGGGCGGGCTGATGGCCGAGCAGCTGCCGGATCTGGCGGGCGAATTCCTCGGCGGGGATGTGTGAGTCGCGGGCCTCGTTGAAGATCCTGGCGGCGACTTGTCTTTCAGCGGAGGCCATCCCCAGCTGGTCCTTCAGGAAAATGTCGAAGGAGCGGATCTCGGCCTGGCTCACCGACCCGTCGGCCTTGGCCACCTTGGCCGCCAGACTGATCATGGCGATCATGAACGTCTGCTGGGCCTCCAGCGGGCTGTAGCCGAAGGGGCCGGCGCCTACGCCGGACCGGTCTCCGTAACCCTGTCCGTGGATCCGCGCGCCCGGGTGAATTCGCGATCCACGCGCGCCTTCACCGATGTTTGAACCTATCGCGCCTCCGATGATGGCCCCCAAAGGGCCTCCCATCACGAAACCGAGGCTGCCGCCGATCAAAGTACCCAACAAGCCCATACAATCTCACTTTCCGGGAAAACGCCGACTAGACCTCGAATATGATAAATCCGGGGCGAAATTCCACCAGGAGTACCAACAACCGCAAAGATTTATTCAAGGCGGGTTATTAAAGGACGATATAATCTCCAATAACGGGATTGGCGATGAATGGTTCCTGAAAGGACCGGAAACCCCTTTTCCCCATCTTGTCCACGTAGCAAAAATTCGCAGCCAGGGGACCCTCAATGAGGATACTTGTCGTTGAAGATGATTACATCAGCCGCCGACTGCTTTGCCGCTACCTCGAGCCATATGGCACAATTGAAGAAGCAATCAATGGTCACGAAGCCGTCGACGCCGTCCGCCGGGCCATTGACGACGGCCATCATTTCGACCTGATCTGCCTGGACATCATGATGCCGGGCATGGACGGGCAGCAGGCCCTGGTGCTTCTCCGCCAGCTCGAGGCGGACAACGGCATGCCCTTGGGTCAAGGTGCCAAGGTGGTCATGACCTCGGCGATGGAAGACAGCCAGGACATCATGCAGTCCCTGAACGCCTCGGCTGACGGTTACGTGGTCAAGCCCATCGAAAAACGGCGATTCATCAAGACCCTGGAGGAAACCGGGCTAATCATGGAACCGACCGTCAAGCCGGTGGAAGTGTGACCCGCACCTCGAGTTGATTCGGTCCCGGGCCCGGGTATATTCGTTCGAACAGGCTTCTTGCCGAAGTTGGCAAGGGGCTTTTTTTGTCCTATTCTCCCGGTCAACCATCGCGTCGAACCCGAAACGAGGTATTCATGCCCGACCATACGCAGGGCGATTCACCCGTCGAAAGATCCGAGATAGAAAATCGCTTCAAGTGGAAGCTGGAAATGATCTTTCCCGACTGGGAAGGCTGGGAGGCCGCCTTCGCCGACATCGAGTCGTCCCTGCCGGAGTTGGCCGGCAGGCGGGGCGCCCTGGCTTTGTCGGGCCCGGACCTGCTGGAGACCATCGAGGCGATCCACGACACCCGGCGGCTGTTGGAAAAAATCTTCGTCTTCGCGGGCATGAAGAGCGACCAGGACACCCGGATCGGCGAGAACACCGCCCGCAAGGGACGTGTGTCGAGTCTGTCGGTACGTGTGTCCGAGGCGGTCAGCTGGTTCGAATCAGAATTGCTGGCCATCGAAGCGGATCGCCTGGCCGAACTCGTGGCCGAGGAACCGGGGCTCGGGCTCTACGAACACTTTTTCCACAACATCCATCGGGCGCGCGAACACACGCTGTCCATCGGGCAGGAAGCGCTGCTGGCGGGCGCCGGCCTGATGTCGCGCGGAGCGAGCCAGGTCTTCAACGCCTTCGACAACGCCGACCTGCGGTTCGCTCCGGTCGAGGACGAAGAGGGCCGGACAGTCGCCCTGACCAAGGCCCGGTACTACAAGTTCCTCAAGTCCCAGGACCGGCGTCTGCGCGAGGATTCCTTCGCGGGCTTCCTGGACGCCTACGGGACCATGAAGAACACCCTGGCCGCGAATCTGGACGCCAACGTCAAGAACCATGTGTTCTTCGCGGGCGCCCGCAAACATGCCGGCGCCCTGGAGGCGGCCCTGCATCCGGACGGCGTGCCGCCGGAAGTGTTCCATTCGTTGATCGACACGGTCACCGACAACATCGACACCATCCACCGCTACACCGCCCTCAAGAAAAAGGTGCTCGGTCTGGATCCGCTCAGGGAATATGATCTGGCCGTGCCTCTGTTCGCCAAAGGCGAATTCAAGTTCACCTACGACAAAGCCTGCTCCGTGCTGCTGGAGGCCTTTGCGCCCCTGGGCCACGCTTATGTGGCCACCGTCAAGGGCGGCATCGAAGGCGGCTGGATCGATGTGCACGAAAGTGCGGGCAAACGCAGCGGCGGCTACTCCAACGGCGTCTACGATACGCCGCCGTTCATCCTGCTGAACTGGGCCGACCAGCTTGGCGACACCTTCACCCTGGCCCACGAGCTGGGTCATTCGATGCATTCCTGGCTGGCGGCCCACAACCAGCCCTACGTCTACGGCGACTATCCCATTTTCACCGCGGAAGTGGCCTCGACGTTCAACGAGTTGTTGGTGATGGATCATTTGCTGAAGACCGCCGACGACCGGCAGCGCAAGCTCTACCTGCTGGATTTCCATCTTTCACAGATCAACAACACGGTGTTCCGGCAGACCATGTTCGCCGAGTTCGAGCACCGTATCCACAAGCTGGGCGAACAGGGACAGACCCTGACCGTCGATTCGCTGGGCGAGCTGTACCAGGAGCTGCTGGTCAAGTACTGGGGTAGTGCGGTCAAGTTCGATCCTGCGCGCAGCCCCTTGACCTGGTGCCGGATTCCCCATTTCTTCTACAACTATTATGTTTACCAGTACGCCACGGCCTATTCCGCCGCGGTCGCCCTGTCACGCAAGGTGCTGGCCGGCGATGAAAAGGATCGGGAACAATACCTGGACATCCTGCGTTCCGGATGCAGCAGGTATCCCGTAGACACCATCAAGTTGGGCGGGGTGGACATGGCGACCTCCGGCCCCCTGGATGACGTCATCACGCTGTTCGGCTCGCTCATCGACCAAACGGAAGAATTGTTGGATTGATCATGGCTGTTTCACGAAAAATCGCGATCGGGTTCCTCGCGGCCCTGTTATCCGTATTCACTCTGCCGGCTGCCGCCGCGGCCCCGGAGGAACTCCCGTTGAACCCGGTCCCCTATGCGAACGAGGGCAGAGATTTCCAGGTCATGTTTACGAGGGGTTGCGGCAAGCTGGTGACGCGGGCCAATGAACCCGACCTGTTCGGCGGCCAGCAGTGGGAAGACATCATCCAGGTCACCCACACCTATTGCGACCGTTACCAGACGAAGGGCGAAGGCTGTTCGGTGACCGCCATCTTCAACCTGCACGACGAAGACAACGCGATGGCCGGCCCCGAGCACGTCATCAGCCGGATCGAGGAATCCCTGAAATCTTTCGGATCGAAGATCGTCAGTCAGAAGGGCATCAAAAAGGATTTCGGCACCGAGGTCATCGCCGAAGGGGTCGAGGTCCTGGCCCATCAGGAGAAAGGTTCCGGCGAGGTCTGGATCCGCGGCCTGCTTATCGACGGCGACATCTACATCCTTACGGCCTGGAAAGACCAGGGAGGGGTGTTGAAAAATCCCGACTACATCATGTTCTTCAATTCCTTCCAGCCCTGGGTGGAATGACCGACCGTCTAATTTTTTTTGTCTGCAAGCACCTCCCTGTTCCGTATAATGGCGTTCCAGACAGGATTGTTGAATTGCTTCGCAATCCCGTCAAGGCGATGGCATGAATCATCAAAACGAGTCGAGGGATTTCATGAACCTGTCCAACCGCGTGCGCCGTCTAATCGTCCATAAACACGTTCTGGGAGTGGGCGTGCTGTTTGTTCTGTTGGGGGGGTGGTCGGTTTTGACGTCGGCTCAGACCGAAGGCGAGCAGGCCCGTCTGAATACCGCACAGGCCATAGAAACGCGCCAGGAAACTCAAAAGCGGCAGGATGAATGGTCCGAGGAAAAAGACGATCTGGTGCGCCGGTTCCGGTCCGCCACCGCGGAGGTCCAGTGGTTACAGGAGCGCAAAGCCGAGGAATCGGCCAAGGCCAAGGCCCTGGACGACCGGGTGGCGGAACTGCAGCGGCGTCTCGGCGAGGCGGATCGGCTGGAAAGCAGCATGCAGGACACCCTGATGATGATTTTCCACCGCTTGGAGGAATCGGTCGCCGCGAGCCTTCCCTTCCTGCCGCAGGAGCGCAATCTGCGCCTGGCCGCGGTGGTAAACGAACTGGTGCGGCCGGACATGACCTCCGCCGAAAAGCTGCGCCGATTGCTGGAAGCCCTGCAGATCGAAGCCGGGTATGCCTCCACCGTGGAGGTCTATCAGGACATGATCGTGGTCGAGGGTGAACAGGTCCACGCCGATGTGCTGCGCGTCGGTCGAATAGCCCTGTTCTGGCGCACTCCCGACGGCGACCGCGTGGGGAATTTCGATCTGTCGGTCGTCCGGTGGACCGAGCTGCCGGACCGTGCCAAGCGGCGCATCGGACGGGCCATGGAGATGGCGACGAGGGTGCGCCCCGTCGAATTGATCGATCTTCCTCTGGGGAGGGTCGGACAATGAAAACCTACCTGACCATTTTGTTGTTGATGGTGTTGGCGATTCCCGCTGCGGGACAGGACATCCGCGCCGCCTCCCTGCAGGCCGCCGCCGACCGCGCCGCCGCGCAGGCCGAGGCCCGGCAGGCGGAAGAGGCCATCCTGGCGGACCGGGCAAAGCTGCGCGCCGAGGTCCTGCGGCTGGAACAGGAGCAGGCCTCCCTTGAGCAGGATCTGCGGGACCTGGAGCGCCGCCAGAGTGAAGGGCGTCTCCAGCGGAAGGATCTGGCCGAGCAGTGGTCCGGCCGGGAACTGGGTTTCCGGGAGATTTCGGGCAACGTGCGGGTGGCGGCCCGCGATCTGGAATCATTGCTGAAAGCCTCGCCCCTGAGCGCGGGAGCAAACTGGCGCCTGGACACGGTCAGTCCCCTGCTTGATACGGGCTATTTCCCTGATATCGACGACATCGCCGGCATGGCTGGAGTTTTCCTGGACGAGATTGATCGGGGCGGTCAGGTCAGTCTGCGCGAAGGCGAGTTTGTCGGGCGGGACGGCCGCCAGACCACGGGCCGGATTTTCCAACTGGGCAAGTTCACCACCGTCTATCAGACCGCCGGGGAAACGGGATTCCTGGTCTGGTCGCCCGGGGGACACCGGCTGTTCGCCCTGGCGGAACTGCCGCCGCGTTCGGTGCGGCGGTCGCTGGACAGGTATCTGGCCGGGGAGTCCGACCTCGTTCCCATCGACATGAGCGGCGGCGCTGCGCTGCGTCAGATCACCCAGGGCACCGATTTTTTCGAGCAGGTGCGGCAGGGTGGACCGATCATCTGGCCCATCTTCCTGATTGCTGTCGCCGCGTTGGTGATCGTGGTCATCAAGATCGTCTATCTGAACCGCATGCGCGGCAACACGGACCGCATCATGGGCGAGGTGAACGAATTGGCGGCCAAGGGCGACTGGGCGGCCTGTGACAAGATCGTCACCGGGCACCGTGGAAAGAAGATGCCGGTGGTCCGGGTGATCCGGGCGGGGCTCGAAGCCCGGGACGATTCACGGGAAACGCTGGAGAGCGTATTGCAGGAGGCGATTCTGCATGAACTGCCCCAGGTACAGAAGGGGATCGCCATGCTGGCGGTCCTCGGCGCAGTGGCGCCCCTTCTGGGCTTGCTGGGCACAGTCACGGGCATGATCGATACCTTCCGGGTCATCACCCTGTTCGGGACCAGCGACCCCAAGCTCATGTCCGGCGGCATCAGCGAGGCTCTGGTGACCACAGAACTTGGCCTGGCGGTGGCCATTCCCATCATGCTGCTGCACACTTACCTGTCGAG
>CBDUYZ010000065.1:0-11022 GCA_965371575.1 uncultured bacterium | reverse complement strand
GGCGCGATACCGACGAGATCTACATCAACGGCCTGTCGACCAGCCTGCCGGCGGACGTGCAGGAAAGAGTCGTGCGATCGGTGCCCGGACTCGAGTGTGCGAAGATCATCAGGTTCGGCTACGCAGTGGAATACGACAGCGTTCCATCCTGGCAGATCCATCGCCGCCTGGAGACAAAACCCATTGCAGGACTTTATCTTGCAGGTCAGGTGCTGGGTACTTCCGGATACGAGGAAGCGGCCGCCCAGGGCTTGGTGGCGGCTGTCAACGCGGTGTATTCCCTCGACGGAAAACAGCCCTTGGACCTGGGTCGCGACGAAGCCTATATCGGAGTCCTGGTGGATGACCTGGTGACCAAGGACATCAACGAACCGTATCGCATGTTCACCTCGCGAGCCGAGCATCGTCTCCATCTGCGGTGTGACAACGCCGAAGATCGCCTGACGGAACGGGCTCTGGACCTGGGTCTGCTGTCCGGCCGAGCCAGGAACCTGCTGAAGGCCCGGCGAGTATTCGTCCGGGGCTTGAACGACCTGTTGCGGAAGACCAATGTCTGCGCCCGGGAAAAAGGTACGCATCTGATGGCCGCCGATTACTTGCGCTTTCCCGGCAAGGGCCTGGGGGACCTGAAAAGCGAGATACAGGCGCCAGACGAGTTCTGGACCGGGATTGAGTATCAGTATCGAATACTGAAGGAAGTTTCTTCTTCGCCCCATCTGCTGACCGGCGCGGAATCCCAGGTGGAAAACGACATCAAGTACGAAGGCTACATCGCCAAACACAACCGCCTGCTACACAATCAGAAACATCTGGACCAGTTCGAACTGCCGGCCACCCTTAACTACAAGTCGTTGACATCCTTGAGCTTCGAATCACGGGAAAAGCTGGACAGGATCCGACCTGCCACCCTGGGACAGGCCGGCAGGATCGACGGAGTGCGGGCTGGAGACCTGGCCGTACTGACGGTCTACCTGAAAAAGCTGTCTGCATCGGTCGCCGGTGAACCTGTGGACGGGCGCCCGTCCGGCTGGCGACCCGGACGAAGCAGAAACGTCGGTCCATGAGCAGGGGCAGCCAACACATCGACGGGATCCTGGACCAATACAGGAAACAGGTTCTGCGCTGGAACGATCAGATCAATCTCATATCGAGGCAGGATACCGCTGATCGGCTGGAAGGATTGATTCATCAGTGCCGAGATGGCTGGGACCGCCTGGTGGCCTCCGGCGTCTCCGGCCTGGTGGGGGCGTCCCGGCTATGGTATTTCGACCTCGGTTCGGGAGCCGGCTTGCCTGGGCTTGTTTGGCACATCCAGATGACCGCCGCGGGTCTTCCTGTGCGGGCCTGGTTGGTGGAGCCCCGGGAGAAAAGGGCCTGGTTTCTGGAGCGAGTGGCGCGTCTGGTCGATTCGGCACCCCTGCATGTGCTGGCGAACCGATGGGGGGAAATCGAGAAGGGTGCTTTATCCGACATAATCTCCGAACCCCCGCCTTCCCATATTGTTATCTCCTTGAAGGCCCTTCGTTTGCCGGATTCCGCGGTTCTGGAGGGCTTGGCGCCCTTCCTGGAGTCCGCTGAAAATCACCCGATCCGCGGTGACCTCGCAACCGCCCTCCTGATCGCCCGGTTCTACCCTCCCGATCAGGAATGGAGCGAGGACCTGGCCGATGAACTGGACATCCCCCCAAGCGGCCACCTGCGCAGCGCTCCACCCTATCTCTTCAAAAGCAAGGGAGGCAGTGTCCTGCGGCCGATAACCACGCAGGGAGCCAGTTTGGTGCTGTCGGAGTATCGAATCCAGATCTCCTAGCAGACAATTGTTCCACGTGGAACAATTACCACTTTCCTCGCGGGGCGTCTTGACTCCGGGCGGCCATAAGGGGTACATTGTTTTCCCCGGTATCACGGAGGATTTAAATATGAACGGATTCCCACCATGAGTAAAATCGTATCGATTTCCAATCAGAAGGGCGGCGTCGGCAAGACGACCACGGCCGTCAACCTCAGTGCCAGCCTGGCAGTGGCGGAAAAACGCACGCTGTTGATCGATCTGGATCCCCAGGGTAACGCTACCAGCGGCATCGGTATAACACCCGATGGGGCTACAAGTTATGAATTCATGCTTGGCAACTCATCACCTGGCGAAAGCATTCACCATACACACCTTCCTTTCCTGGATGTCTTGCCTACCGACCGCCGTCTCTCCGGGGCCGAGGTGGAGTTGGTCGGACAGGAGAACCGGGAGGGCTACCTCAGGGAAGTCATCGACCCTCTGCGCGAACCCTATGAATTCATCATCATCGACACCCCGCCCAGCCTGGGCATGCTGACCCTGAACGCCCTGACGGCATCGGATTCCGTACTCATCCCCATCCAGTGTGAATACTACGCCCTGGAGGGCTTGAGCCAGCTGCTCAGTACGGTGCAGCTTGTCCAACGCAGCTTGAATCCGGCCCTGCGTCTCGAGGGTGTGCTGTTGACGATGTTCGATCGCCGGTTGAAACTGTCCAACCAGGTGGCCGAGGAAGCTATCGATTTTTTCGGCGAAACCGTCTACGAAACCAAGATTCCCCGTAACGTCAGGCTGAGCGAAGCTCCGTCCTTCGGCAAGCCCATTCTTCTCTACGATGTGGAATGCGTGGGGGCCAGGAGCTATCTGGAACTGGCGAAGGAAGTGATTGCAAAGAATGAAAAGCGCGCCGTTGGTTGAGAAAGGTGATTCCATGAATAAGAACCGGGTCCTGGGCAAAGGTCTGTCCGCACTGATCCGAGGGGCGGATCTCAAGGGCATGACCACCGCGCCCGACGAGGACACCAGCATTCACATGGTGCCCCTCGAAAACATCGGATTCAATCCCGACCAGCCACGCAAGTTCTTTGATGACAACAAGTTAGAAGAGTTGGCCGAGTCCGTCAAACAGGTTGGGATACTGCAACCAGTCCTGGTTCGGCAACTGCAGGGCGGAGAAACAGCAACGCAGCATCCGGACAGCGAGGTCGCCTCGGTATCGATTTCCTACTGCGTGGTCGCTGGTGAGCGCCGGGTGCGCGCCGCAAGGCTGGCGGGTCTGACCGAGGTCCCCGCCCTGGTCTGTACCTACGAGGAGACCGAAGCGCTCCGGGTATCGCTGCTGGAAAACATCCAGCGCGAAGATCTCGGTCCCGTGGAGGAAGCCGAAGCGTACCGGAATCTCCTGGAATCCTACGGCGCAACCCAGGAAGAGCTGGCCAAGATGCTCGGCAAGAAACGCAGCAGCGTCACCAATATGCTGCGCATCCTGATCCTGGAAAAGGAGATCCTGACCCTGTTACAGTATGGCCGGATTACCCGCGGCCACGCCAAAGCCCTGCTGGGTTTGCCCGCCGGACCAGGACGTGTCCAGTTGGCCAAGATGTGCCACAGCCGGGACCTCTCAGTCCGGGAATGCGAACGCCGGGTCCAACTCGGCGGAAGCAGGCCCCGCAAGAAAACCGTGCGCAGGAAAGCATCGCCCGGACCAGTCGATCCCGTCTTGCGTGCCCTGATGGAAAATGCGGAAAGGGTGTACGGCTCACCGGTGAGCATCGTGCGGGACGCCAATAGCGATAAAGGAACCATAAGCTTGCGCTTCTATGCCGATTCCGACCTGGTGCGGGTCCTGAAGATCATGGGCGTGGATACGGACATCTCATGAACGGCATACACGCCTACAGTTCCCCGCCACAAGACGAAAGAGACGGGATCCAGGAATGAAGCGCCCAGCGAAATGGCTGCGGCCCGGCCGGATCCTCAGGCTCCAGATCATCATGGGTGTACTGGTGGGAGGCTCGCTCGCCTACATCCTGATCAACCTGTTCGAACTGCACGCCACCCACCAGGAAACCGGTTCCCTGCAGGCCATGTGGCAGGCCGAATGGAAGTCCGGACAGGTTCTCACCGGGATGCTACGGACTGGATTGTTCCAGCTCATTGTGCTGGCACTGGGGTGGAGCGCGTTTTTCCGCCTGAGGGTGACCGAAATGGGCAACCTGCGGCTCAAACGCTCGGAAACAAAGTACCGCAGCATCATCAACCACGCCGGCGAGGCCATCTTCCTGCTGGACCACGCCGGCAAGGTCCTGGAGTGGAACAAGGCCTCCGAGGAGCTATTCCACGTGCCCCGCCGCAACGTCCTGAATCGGAAGATCCAAAGCCTGGACCTGGATCTGGATCTGGCCCTGGCCCGGGCAATCACCGACATCCAACGTCTGGGCCGCAGCGTCACCTACGAAGCCAGGCTCGAAAAAGAGAACAGCCCGCCGGCACAGATCAGCGTGACCCTGTCGAGCATCTCGCCGGGCTCCGGCCCCTTCGCGGACAAGAAAAGGTTGTTCGTGGTCATCGCCCGGGATATCACTTCGGAGAAGCAACTAGAGAACCGCATGAGCGAAACCGAAAAACTGGCGGGTATCGGCCAGCTGGCTGCCGGCATTGCGCACCAGCTCAACACTCCGCTGGGTTCCATCCTGTTATCGGCCCAGATGCTCGAGGACACCGCCAGGGATGAGGACGAAAGCGAGGACATACACCGGATCATCCGGCAGACCGAGCAGTGCCGCGGCATCATCAAGGGTCTTCTTAATTTCGCCCGACCCACCGGCAGCGGGCGCACCAGCATCAACCTGGCCGAGGCGATCACCGAGACGGCCTACCTGATGGAGAAGAACCTTAAACTGGCGAACGTCAAGCTGGACGTCACGGAAAACACCAACCCCTTCGTGTTCGGCAACCGCAACGAACTGGAGCAGGTGTTCTTCAACCTGCTGGTCAACGCCATCGATTCCATGCCGGACGGCGGACGCATCGATGTCAGAATGATGGACGGCGGCCCCGGCGAGGTTCAGGTGGAATTCCGGGATACCGGGGAAGGTATCCCTGCGGAAAATCACGACCGGGTTTTCCTGCCGTTCTTCACCACCAAGGACTACGGCAAGGGTACGGGTCTGGGCCTGTCCATTGTGGCCCGGATCATGCACGAGCACGGGGGTCGCATCGAACTGGACAGTAAACCGGGCGAAGGAACCGAATTCCGTCTCTGGTTTCCCCGCGCCCGCAATAATATCGGCCACCGGTCCCTGACCGGTGATCAGGATTGAGCCTCACTGTGGGAATTCCATCACACACCAGAATCCTTTTGGTTCCCGGTGATGACCGGCAATCCCGGCAGTACGGGATTTCCCGGGTCATGATCGTGACCCTCACCGTCCTGATCGCCCTGATGGTGGGCGTGGTGGCCATGTTGATGGTTTCCTTCGCCGGCAAGCACACTGAACGGAGCCGGATCCGGCAGCTGGAAGACGAAGTTGCCGCTGTCCGGCAGGACCTGATGGTCGCCGCGGAACTGGGGCGCGAACTCGATCAGATGCGCGCCATCCAGGAAAAACTCCTGTTCATGTTGGGCGTGGAGGATGCGTCTCCGGTTGGTGCCGATTCCCTGGCTGCCTGGCTGGACAACGAGCCCGTCTCGGCGGCGGAGGGCATGCAGCGTGCGGCCGCTCTGACGTTGAGCCCCAAGCCCGACCGCTGGCCCGCCAAAGGTTTCGTGACCCGGGAGTTCATTTCCGGTAATATCACGCGGGGTATAAAACCTCACCTGGGAATCGACATCGCCGGTTCCCGGGACGAGCCGGTCATGGCGGCGGCTCCAGGTGTCGTGGCGCGCACGGGCACGGACGACTTCCTGGGAAACTTTGTTGAAATCCGCCATGGATTGGGTTACCTAACGGTTTACGGTCACTTGGGCAGGATTGCGGTGGGCCAAGGCGACCGGATCGCCGCGGGCCAGGTCGTGGCCTACATGGGTGAAAGCGGCCGGGCCTCGGGGATTCATCTGCACTTCGAGATCTGGCACCAGGGCGAGGCGGTGGACCCCCGCACGGTCGTGGCGGGTGATCCGGCGCAGAACTGAGCTGATAACGAGAAGATTTTCGAGCAGTAAGCAACCGGGTTCGTTGCCCGGAAGGTCGTAAGAAAAACCCGGCGGATCACCGACCGGGCCAAGGAGGAAGACGATGTTCGGAAAAGAACCCGAAAACCAGGTCATGGCCGGTGGTCAGACCTCGATCATCGCCCAGGGCTGCAAGTTCGACGGCAAGGTCGAGGTGCGCGGCACTCTGCGCATCGAAGGTGAATTCAAGGGCGATGTCAGCACTCCCGAAAGCCTTGTCATCGGCAAGACGGGTGTGGTGCGCGCCAACGTCAAGGTGAAGAACGCCATAATCGGCGGGCAGCTGTTCGGCAACATCACCGCCGAGAACAAAATCGAGCTGCAGAGTGGCTCCCATGTGGAGGGCGACATCAAGACCAAACGGCTGGTCATCGACGAGGGCGTCTTCTTCGAGGGCAATTGCTCCATGGGTGCGGGTCATCGCAAGACTCCCGAACCGGGCCAGCAGTCCCGACCCCCGCTCCAGTCGCAGCCCGATCAGAATATGGTGAAGAAGTAGCTTTTATCACCGGCCGTCAGGTCGTCTGCAGTCGCACCGAAAAAAAAGCACCCCCGGCATCCATGCCGGGGGTGCTTTCGTGAACCGGACGTGCCGTCAGGTGATGGATTCATCAAGAATGTTGTCCAGTTCGTCCTGCAGACCCTGTTCCCATTTCTCACCCGAATCCGACTTCTGGTCGGGATCGTCCTGAGCCTCGTCGTTCCGGGCCGCGGCTGAATCCGGATCCAGGGCGACCATCAGGAAGTCCGCCACCGTCAGATTCTCTTCCTCGTGAAGCTTTATCACATACTGGTCTTCCTTGGCGAGGGGGCTGCCCTCTGGATCCCGCGTGACACGAACTATGGGCAGCTGCCAGTCCGGCCCCTTGGCGATGACGTAGCCGCGCGTACCGTCGGTCAAGGCCACCTCGCTGCCGGGCGGATAAAGACCGATGGCCCGGATCAGCGCGGTCAACGGGGCTGGAGAGAAGGCGGACCGGTCCTTGAGGATGATCTCGAACGCCCGGCGCGGCGGCATGGGCGGCTTGTAGGGACGAGCCGCGGTCAGAGCCTCGAAGACGTCGCAGACTTGCATCAGGCTGGCGATGGGACTCCTGACCACCCAATCGGGTACGGGCGGATAGCCGCCCTGACCGTCATGACGAATATGATGACCCCAGGCGCTGGCGATGATCAAGGGGCTGGCGTCGCCCCTGGCCAGCAGGATCTTGGCGCCGGTGATCGCGTGCGTCTCGGCTATCTTGCGTTCCTCCGGAGTCAGCTTGGTCGGCTTGTAGAGGATCTCGTCAGGCACCTTGGCCTTGCCGATGTCATGCAGCAGACCGGCGGAGGCCAGCTCGGACAGCAAGTGCTCGGGCCAACCCATTTCCCGACCCACGGTCAGCGCCAGGGTCGATACCCGCACCGAGTGGCCGATGGTGTAACTGTCATAGTCCGGGTATCTCATCAGATTCATGACGTCCATGGTCTGTTGGTCGGACACCTCGAACAGGTCCTCGCCCGCGCCGAGTGCCTTGTGGACGTCGATGTCCTGTTGCAGGTTGATCTGGATGTGGTTGGTCTGCACCGCCTCGTACATGGCCTGGAAGATCGGTAGCAGCGGCTCGAGATCCTGTGAAATCGTCTTGCCCCTGCCGCCGTCCAGGTCTTCATCGGTAAAATCGAACTGGATCAGGCCGGGATCGAACGGCGCCAGCTTGATTCCGTCGTCGTCGACCTCCTCGCCCTCGCGGAAATAGGGTGAGACCTCGATATTGCGGATGCCCTTGGACAGGAACAGCGCGATCGATTCCTCGATCGAGTCCACCCGGTCCCTGAGTTCTGTCGCCACGCGGAGGAATGCCATCACCTCGTCCGCGTCGATGCCCTGGCGGAACAGGAACCCACCGCACTGCAGACGTTCAGCGAAATCGATCAGGTTGCGCCCGGCGATGGACGGCCCGACGAGATACTTGCCGTCGTGGATGAACTTGCCGTTCAGGATGCCGAAGAAAAAGCCCGTTTCCCCACGGGAGGCGAGGACCTCCTGCATCCGTTCGGTGAAATCCCGGCCGAGACCCAGCACCTTGGGATGGGAGTCGAAATACATCCGGCGCTGATTGATCCCGGTGGACAACAGGATGATAAGATCACTGAAGCTTGTCGACACTGGCTTACCTCTCGTCCTTCGCGTCGTCTTTGCCCCGGGCGGCGAGGGCATGCCGCGCGGCCCGGCGGCAATCCGCCGGCCACACGGGCAAGATGAGATACTTCTTTTCCTTGAGGATATTGTTCAGGATCGGGTTGGCCCGCTTCGCGTCCAACCTGCCCAACCATGACACGGCCTCGCTGACCCATTGTCCATTCCGCAGATCGGGCGACAGGTTCATCAGCGTGGTCTTGAGCAGACGGCTGCCCAGGTCCATCAGCGTGGGAATGATCTTCTCGGTGACGCCCTGTTCAAGAATGGCCTGGTAGACCAGTTTGTTGCTTTGCTTGTATTTACCCATGATGGAGACCAGCAGGTTGGCCAGGAGGTGCGCCCGCTGGTGGGCCAAACGTTCGTACAGTTTCGCGCCGTGCTCGTGCGACATGGTCGAATCGAGCAACACGATATGCACCGGATACAGCAAAGGGGCCGGTACGTGAAAGAGCTCGGGCTCCATCACGTGGTCCCGCAGGGCCTGCAATTCTTCGAGGCGCTCCAGCATCTCACTGCCGTTACCCACCTCGACCCTGGACAACGATTCGAACAAGGCCAGCTTCTGGGCGGGGTCTTCCCATTCGACGCCCATCAGCAGTTCGTTGACCAGGTGGGGCCAGGCCATCCGCTTGTGATCGACATCCGTCAGGGATTTCCACACATTGAGCCACACAGGGCCGAGATGCCGGGGATTGAATTTCCGCAACGGCGAGAAGTACATGGGTATGGCCATGTCCACCAGGTCGCGCGATCCGGTCTTCAGGATCATGGTCAACGCGGACACCGAAACGCTCAGGTCTTCGTCGGTAAGGGTCGGGGCGGACAGGATCCGGAAGATCGTGGAGCTGATGCCCTGGGTCGTCAGGTCGCTCGGCGCGCTGCACATGATCTGCGCGCAGATGCCGAGACAGTCGGCTGTGGAAGGACCGAGCAGGTCGTCGGGGATCACCGATTCTTCGTTCAGCTCGTCGATGATGCAGTTCATCTGTTCCGGAGTCATAGTGTACTTGACAACACTGCTTTTGAGTTTCTTCGGCTTGGGGCGGTTGGACAGCAACGGCTGGCGATTGTCGCCCTTGATCCCGGTTTCCTTGCGCAGGCGGTCGAAGATCAGCTCGACCAGATCGGCATCGCCGGTCATCCTCAGGGCGGCCTGGGCATGTCCGATCAGGTGTTCCAGGACCATGGGGTCCGAGTGGGATTTTTCCAGCGCCCTTATGATCTCCTTGATGGCGTGGATTGCCGAATCGGAAACCCAGTGACGCAGAGCCGAGTTCCTGGCCTCGTCGTTGTCCAGGCTCAGCAGGTGGGTCGCGTCACCGCTCATCATGATGCCGCTGATGATGTTCAGGAACTCGCGCTCCAGCTTCTGGCCCTCGGGGGTGGAGGCCAGGTTGGCGTCGGGGATGACGGAGTAATCCGCCAAGGCGGCCCGTGACCGGGTCCCGCCCGGCCCGCTGGTTGGGTCCTTGGTCCTGACGTGGAGACTCTGGCTCGTGGTGGTGATGGTGTCGGGCAGATCATTGATTTCGATCTCTTCATAATTCTTCACACCGGCTTTGGTGACCTGGTGTCGCTTGAGAGTGGACATCGCCTCATGCAGGTCGCTGGTCGTTGCGACGGCCTGGATCTCCAGCAACCCGATGTTCAAGGCGTCCATCAGTTCGAAAATCCGGCGGGTTTCCTGCTGGTCTCCCTCGATGAAGATATCGTGGACATAGAAGCCCTCGGCGGTGCACTCGATTTCCAGGGAGGCGGCGCCGGACAGGTTGTTCTTGATCGCGGCGTGGGCCCTGCGGGCGACTTCCTGGTAGCGCGCGTGGTCTGGCGTGTAATACGAACCGATGCTCAGCAGGCGGTCCAGAGCCACGAAAAGCTCCGCGTGCTCGGCGCTGAGCGGCTGGTTCTCCGCCACGGCCGGATCTGCGGGTCCGGCAGATGTTTTTTGGGGAAAGGCGGTTTTGGACGCCACGAAATCCTCCCAATCCGGGTCAAGCGATCTCCACTTGTAGAAAATCGGCCAGGATAGGGGTTATTTTAGGAAAAATACTGGTTAACGAGCGGATTCGAGGACCCTGCGGACCTGCGTGAGCAGGGTGTGGCGACTGAAGGGCTTTTCGATAAAGTCGAGGTCCTGATCCAGAATCCCGTGGCGGACGATGGTGTGGGCGGTGTAGCCGGAAACAAAGAGGGTCTTCAGGCCCGGACGGGATGCGGTGAGTTCCTCGGAAAGTCTCTTGCCGTCCAGGTAGGGCATGATGACATCGGTTATCAGCAGGTCGATAGGGATGTCGTTCTCGGCGATCCGTCGCAGGGCCTGATTCCTGTTTTCGGCCTCGATGACCGTGTAGCCCGCCTCCCGAAGCTGAAGTACGGCCAGTCGCCGGACACTGTCCTCATCCTCGCAGACCAGAATGGTTTCGCTGCCCCCTTCGGCCACGTCGGCCTCCGTGTCATCCGGCCGGGATGACTGTGACTCGGTCAGCGGCCAATAGACCTTGACGGTAGTGCCACGGCCGAATTCGCTGTAGACCCTCACATGACCGCCGAATCGCTGCACGATGCCGTAGACCGTAGCCAAGCCCAATCCCGTGCCCTGGTCCTTGGTCTTGGTGGTGAAAAACGGCTCGAAGAGCCGCTCCATGTGTTCCTTCCGGATACCCTCGCCGTTGTCGCTGACCGTGAGTATGACGTGGGGCCCCGGCTGCGAGCCGGGATGGTCTCGCGCGTACTGCTCATCAAGGTAGACGATGCGGGTTTCGAGGTCTAGCAGGCCACCGCCGGGCATGGCGTCGCGGGCATTGACCACCAGATTCATGATCACCTGTTCGAGCTGGCTGGCGTCGGCCAGGACGTGGCCTGGTTCCTTCGAAC
>CBDUYZ010000064.1:0-11029 GCA_965371575.1 uncultured bacterium | reverse complement strand
GGCCAAGACCAGCGCCGTGCTGGCACGGCTGCGCAAGGGAGGTATCCCCTTCATCTCGGTCCTGACCAATCCCACCACCGGCGGGGTGACCGCCAGCTACGCCACCCTGGGCGACATCAACATTGCCGAACCAGGCGCCCTGATCGGTTTTGCGGGGCCCCGGGTCATCAAGCAGACCATCGGCGGGGATCTGCCCGAGGGGTTCCAGTCCTCGGAGTTCCTTCTCGAGCACGGTATGGTGGACATCATCTCCGAGCGCAAGAATCTGAAGGACAACCTCGAGCGGACCCTGCACTGGTTCGTCGACGGTCGAGACGTTTCAGTGCGTCGACCACCGCGGGGCTGATCGGCGTGGTCCTCGGCAGCCCCTGGCGCGACGGGGACTTCGGCCATCCCGGCGAGCCGGGGGTGGGGCCGGATCTCGCCCCTCCCTTCGTGGCCGGCGATGACGCCACGCGCTGGCTCTTCAACCTCAACAGGTTCGGAATCCGCCCCGGCCTGGTCCGCATCCAGGGGCTTCTGGCGGACCTGGGCCATCCTGAAGATCATCTCCGCACCCTGGTTGTCGCCGGTACCAACGGCAAGGGCAGCACCACCCGGATCCTGGCCCTACTGCTCCAGGAAGCGGGTTACCGGGTGGCTACCTATACCAGTCCCCATTTGCTGAACATTCACGAACGAATCATGATCGACGACCGTCCGGTGGACGAAGCCGCCTTCGCCTCCCGTGTGGAAGCCATCAAACCACTGGTGAAAAGATACGAGGCAAGCTGGTTCGAGACCCTGACGGCCCTGGCGGTCCAGATCGCCCACGAGGAAAAGGTTGATTTCCTTTGCTGCGAGACGGGCCTGGGCGGTCGTCTGGACGCCAGCAACGCCCTGCCGCCGGTGGCCACCCTGCTGACTACCGTGGGTCTGGACCATCAGCGCATTCTCGGGGACTCGCTTGAGGAGATCACGGCCGAGAAGCTGGGCCTCCTCAAGAGAGGGGTCCCCCTGTTCTGCGGCGTTGCCGCAGAGGTCCGCAATCAGGTGTTCACCGCCGCGGTCATGGCGGGCAGCCCCTGCCATTTCCTGGATGAACTGGCCCGCTGGCCGGACGGCGGGGGCGCCTGGGATCTGGTGCTCAGGGAAAAGGTATTTCCGGACTTGCCCGATCCGGGTACGGTGACCATGCGGCGCAATGTGGCGCTGGCGATCCTGTCCCTGGCCGAGCTTGAAACAAGCCTGGGCAAGGAGCTGTTGCCCAGGGATGTGGCGCGCGCGCTGGGGAATCTTTTTCTGCCGGGACGGTATCAGACCGTGCTGTCGGACCCGGATTGGATTTTCGATACCGCCCATAATGCCCAGGCCCTACAGAGCGTGTGGCGGGAGTTTGCCGGCAGACCCGGGCCCGGTCGCAAGGTGGTGGTGTTCGGCGCCATGCACGACAAGGACACGCCCGCCGACCCTGCCGCCTTGCTCGCGGGATGCGACACCCTGATCGGCGTGCCGGTATCGTTGCCCCGGTCCAGGACCTGCGCCGAACTGAAGGATCTGTTCCGTGTCTGGGGGCGCGATCCCGTGGCGTGGCCGGATGACACTGCCGGCTTGCCCCCAACCGCAGTGGCGCCGGACATCCCACAGGCCCTGCGTCTGTTGGCCCGCAACCTGCAACCCGCTGACACGGTCCTGGTCACCGGCAGTTGTTTCACCGTGGCGGAAACCCTGTACCGACTGGGTTTCACCGATCTAGCGGCCACCCGCGTTCCGCAAGCCGCTGCCCGGGTGCTTGACCGCATTGGAAGGGATTGATGGTGAAGAAGGACCTTTTCCTCGGCGTGGATACGGGCGGAACCGGTGTGAAATACGTGGTGACCGATCACGGTGGTTCCATCATGACCTCCGGTGAAGTTCCCACCGATCCGGCCAGCGTCACGGTCAGCATGCAGCGACTGGGGAAGATCGTGGCTGGCGCGCTGGGCGGCGAACCGGGCTATCCCCGCCTGGCCGGTCTGGGCATGGCCTGCGCCGGCATAGTCAACTCCGCGACAGGGCGGCTGGGCAGATCCCCCAATCTGCCGGGTTGGCAGGGCAGGGATCTCACTGGGGACATCGGAACGGTTTTCCGCGGTATCCCCGTGGCCCTGACGAACGATGTCAACGGAGCCCTGTACGGTGAATTCCGGCTGGGGGGGGGACGCCACTGCCGGAACCTGGTCATGATAGCCCTGGGCACCGGGGTCGGGGGAGGCCTGATCATCGACGGCAAGCTCGTGGTCGGCGCCCATTTCGGCGCGGGGGAAATCGGCCACATGATTCTGGATCCCGCCGGGCCGCCCTGCACCTGCGGCGGCCGAGGCTGCCTGGAGGCCTGGGCGGGGAGCATGGGGCTGTTGCGCCGGGCCCGCGAATTGGCCGGTGAAGGCGGGCTGGACGATCCGCTGACCCGGTTGGTCGCGCGCCGGGGCGAGTCCCTGAACACCTTCGACCTGGCGAAGCTCGCTGACAGTGGAGATGCCGCCACCGTGGAAATTTTCGCCGTGGCGGGGCGTCGGCTCGGTCAGGCCGTCGGGAATATCGTCAATCTGCTGGATCCCGACCGGATCATCATCGGCGGCGGGTTGGCCCAGGCGGGAGATTTGATCCTGCAGCCCTGTCGTGAAACCGTGTCCGAACTGGTCCTGGCCGAGGAGGCCAAGGGCGTTCCGGTGGTGCCCGCGGAACTGGGCCCTCTCGCCGCCGCAGTGGGGGCGGCCTGCCTGGCCCGGGAACTGGAGCGGGCCGGTTGATGGATCGGATCGGCGGCAACACATCGGTCCGTGGGAAGCCGGCAAGGCCGACGACACGGGGCTTTGTCCGCCATGTTCTTCTGCCCGCGATGATCCTGGCGGCGGTGCTGGGCGCCTGCCGGATCGGCGGGACTCCGCACACGGTCTACGCCCAGGACGATGTGGCCCAGGCCGGGTCTTCCCCGCCCAGGACCCGGGGGCTGGCGGACCGCTATGTCGACCGGGTCATCGACGGCCAAAAAGTTTCCTGCATGTACGGCAACGTCTTCATCGACCGGGACACCCTGACTGTTCGCGCCGATACCGCCTTCTATTACCGCGAACGGGAATACTACCAGTTCCTGGGACATGTCCACCTGACCCGCCTGGGCGGAGTCCTCACCTGCGACCGGGCCAACTACCACCGCAACCTGGGCGCGGGGGATTTTTTCGGCAATGTGCGCCTTGAGGAGGGGGACGTCATAGGGACGAGCCAGCGTGGGGAATCCCGGGAAAACGGACGCTACATCAAACTGTTTGAAGACGCCCTGCTGGTTACTCCGGACTATTCGGTCAAGGCCGACACTATCTTCCAGGACCGCCTGACCGGCGACGGCGAAGCCTTCGGCCATGTGCGCATCATGGAGCCTGGAGCCAAGAACCTCGTCACCGGGGACCACGCGTATTTTTCCTCGGACGACCAGACGGCCGAAGTCGATGTCAATCCAGCCTTGACGAGCCGGGAACAGAAAGGGGGGCCATTGACCAGTGTTGCCGGTCTGATGCGGTTCTACCGGAGCGAGGACCGGGTGGTGATGGTCGACTCGGTGCGCATCAACCAGGGACAGACCCGGGCCCGGGCCGACACGGCGGTGGTCTACGGCCAGGAACACATGGTGTTGACCGGTGCGCCCGAGGTTGCCATGGCCTCCACGAGCGTGATGAAGGGCGACCGGATCGAGTTCTTCTACGCGGAAGGCCAGCTCCGGGAATTGCTGGTGGTGGGCAACGGCCGCATGGAGGACTCGGCGCCCGACAGCCTGGCTCGCATCTACAAGGGTCTGCCGAATCTCGATATCCTGGAGGGGGATTCCATCACGGTGGAACTCGACGACCAGAAGATCATCCGGACAGTGGTGATCGGCAACGCCCGCAGCAGGTTCACTCCCCAGGACCTGACCGATGAGGTGGCCACCAACGATGTCACCGGCGACACCATCATCATCAATTTTCGTGATCAGCAGGTCAAGAGGGTCAAGGTCCTGGGCAATGCGGTGGGCAATTATCGCTTCACCAAGATTGCGGCCATGCGGGAGATGCTGGGTCGCTCGCGGCGTCTGGTGGACCAGCTGGCGCGGTCCGGGCCCGACAGTGCCGCGGCCGCCGACACCCTGGCGTTGCTGGGTGCTACGCCCACCCAGATCTCATCCGCCGATTCCCTGCTGGCCGCCGCTTTAGACTCCTTGGCGGCCGCCGGTTTCGACACCAGCGGGTCGGGTCTGGACTTCCTGGCCAACGCGGAACAGGTCAATTACGCCGGGGGCGAGGTGACCTTCGAGATGCTGGATCGGACCATGGATATTCGGGACGAGGGCACGCTTGAGTTCGGCGCGATGAAGCTGACGGCGGACCACATCAAGTTGGACACGGATGAAAGGGAACTGTACGCGGAGGGCAGCCCCCTGGTGGAAGACGCGGACAGCATCGTCGGCCGGCGTATGGGGTACAACTTCCAGCACAAGACCGCGGCCGTTGAAGGCGGCGTCACGGCGATGGATGATTACTACTACACGGGCGACAGCATCCGGCGCTTCCCTGATCAGACCATGAAGATCTGTGGCGCCAAGATGAGCTCCTGCGACCTGGAGGAACCGCACTACCACTTCTGGTCCGACAACATGAAGATGCGGCCGGGTGACAAGGTCGTTGCCGCGCCCGTGGTCATGCACATCGGCCATGTACCCGTGTTCGCCCTGCCCTTCTACTTCAAGAGCCTCAAGTCCGGGCGCCAATCCGGGATTCTCTTTCCTTCATTCGATTTCGGCTGGTCCAGCCGGGAAGGCCGCTACATCCGGGACTTCGGCTACTACTGGGCCACCAACGACTACATGGATTTCCTGGTCGAGGGAGACTACAACGAGCGTAGGGATTTCGGTTTCCGGGTCCAGAACCGTTACGTGAAACGCCACGGCTTCAACGGCGGCATCGACTACTCCCGCAAGGACGGGCTGGGGGAAGGTACGACCACCCGCGAGTGGCAGCTCCGCTGGAATCACAACCAGCCCACCCTGTTCGACGACTACAAGTTTCGCGCCGACGTCAAGATGGCCTCGACGACCCTGACCAGTAACGACCTGGCCGGCTCCAACAATCGGGACATCGTCAGCGGGCAGCTCAATTCCACCGTCTACATCAGCCGCAACTGGTCCTTCATGGGAGCCAACCTCAGCCTCAAGCGGGACGAACGGGTCAACGCGGAGGATCCCGACGATCCGGCCAGCAACAACCAACTCTACTCCATGACCCTGCCCAGTTTCTCGCTGAACTTAAAGCAATTGACCCTGGCGCCCGCGTTGCGCGGGGGACAGAAGGGTAGTCTTATCGGCAATGTCCTGCGCAACACCTATTTTTTGCAGGGTTATTCCTTCCAGGCCAATGAGACAGGCAGGGAACTTATCGACACCAAGGACTACCAGGCCAACGGCAACTGGTCCCTGAGTCTACGGCCGCCGCGGGTGGGTATCTTCAACGTCAGCTTCTCGTCCCGAGCGGCGCAGGTCTGGCGGCGCAACGAGGTGGAGGGCAGGATCTGGGAACCGGACACCAACCTGGACGCCGGCGGGGCCTACCGCGACACCTCCTCGATCAACGAGGAAACATCGCCCAGCCTTTCCTTCGGCACCACCCTGGGCACCACCATGTACGGCCTGTTTCCCCTGAACGTGGGCCGGTTCCGCGCGGTCCGGCACACGGCCCGCTTCAATTCCTCGTGGAGCGTCCGACCCGGGCTGAAGAACCGGCAGACCTACGGGTCCACCGTCAGCCTCGGATTCGACAACCGCTTCGACTTGATATACATGAGCCAGGAAAATGATACGACCTTCACGGAAAAGAAATTGGACGGTGTCATCGACTGGGCCCTGAACACCTCGTACAACCCCCAGGGAGAGCCGGGGCGGCGCTGGTCGGATATTTCCAGCGGCCTGACCGTCAAGCCGGGACAGAGCCGTTATCTCAGGCTGAAGGTCAATAATTCCATTGACCCCTACAGCTTGGCCTTGAAGTCCACGCGATTCACCTACGGGCTGAGTTTCTCCGGGCGTCTGGATGTGGGCTATGTGGAGGAGATTGAGGAGCAGGAGCGCAACAGAGCCATCGACCAGCTTGGAGTCGACCTGGCCGCCGTTGCGGACAGTCTGCAGACCGAGGGTCCGTACGGAGAATACGACGAAGAGGGCCGTTTCATCGACACCTTCGAACAGGAACAACTCTTCGATGGTGAGGATAGCCGTTTCTACGATTTTTACAACCGACCCGGGCGGCAGGAAGGACCGGGCCAGAAGGATCCCACCGAAGGTGGACGCTTCATTCCTTTTGATGTAAACGCATCTTTTTCATACGGATATACAAACGCAACGGGGATCAAAAGGGCCACCGGGAACCTGTCCATGAACACCAACCTGACCCGGAACTGGCAAATCCGCTACAATGCCTCCTTCGACCTGGTCACGGGCATTGCCATCCGCCAGCAGTACAGCCTGCACCGGGATCTACACTGCTGGCGCTTCGAATTCAACCGCACCATCAGCGCGGTCGACTCCCAGTTCGGGTTCCGCATCTATCTGAGGTCCATCCCCAGCCTCAAATTTGCCCGCGGCCGGGAGGACTACATGGGGTCGGCCGGTGGAGCTCTCGGCGGCGGGGTCTTCTGACCGGTGGCTATATGTGCCAGCCCTCACACCCCTTTCCCGAATTCGGAAAAACCCTAGAACGTTTTTTCCGCGCCAGGCCTGGAAAAACTTGATTTAGGTGTTGACAAGCCCTTTGGGGGCGGGGTTTGATGGCTTCTGAAAGGAGGTGATATGTATGAATAAGACGGAACTTACCGAACAATTGTCCAAGAAGACCGGGATGACCAAGGCCGCCGCCAAGAGGGCTATCGATGCCATCTTCTCCACCTCTCCGCGAGAAGGGATCATCGCTAATGCGGTGTCGAAGGGTGATCGGGTGCAGATCACCGGCTTTGGCACATTCGAGCGCCGCAAGCGCAAGAAAAGGATGGGCCGCAACCCTCAGACTGGTGCTTCGCTGGTCATTCCAGCGGCCAAGTATCCTGCTTTCGTAGCGGGCAAGAGCCTCAAGGACCGGGTGCAGAGGTAGCCGGACCGTATGGTGATGGGGAAGGGCGGCTTTCCGGCCGCCCTTTCCTTGTCCTGTCTATCGACCTCACTGGCCGGGGTGAATTAGTTGGTTGCCCGTCCGCCAGGCTCCTTATATTTTGATGACGGAACTTATGGCAACAGTCGGCGGTTTATCCGCTGACGATGTTGGCCTGTCGTCTGGGAATGAGGCGGCATCCGTTCCCCCGCAACCGTGAAAGGGTTTCCAAAATGATCAAGTTCCAGGACCTGACCGGTGTCCTGCGTCTGTTGAGCTTGGCGCTGGCACTGGCCCTCGTGCTGTCGGCGAGTGCTTCAGTTCTTATGCCGTCGAGCGCCCGGGCGGGCGACGGCACCTGGGAGGACCTCGTTCTCCTGTACACGACCGACATCAAGGGCAAAATCGAACCCTGCGGCTGAAAATCCAATAAGCGTGGCGGGTTGGCCCGGAGGGTCACCTATCTGGACGATGTTTGGAGTGAAGAGCGCCCGGTCCTGCTGGTCGATGCCGGCGACCTGTTCGGGGCCCGGAACAGGAATGAACGATTTCAGTCCGCCTTCCTGGCCAAGGTGACCGGGGAAATGGGGTACGACGCCATCGGACTGGGCGAACGGGATCTGAACTACGGCTTACCCTTCCTGAAGGAAATGATCGAAAAGCATGGCCTGCCTTTCACCAACGCCAATGTGCGCGATGCTGAGACGGGCGAATTGATCCTGCCCGAATACATGATCGTGGAACGAAGCGGAATCAAGTACGGCATCGTCAGTGTCATGGACCCCGTGCACAAGATCATCACCATGACGGCGGCGGAAGACGCTTTCCAGGTGGATGATCCCTTGCCGGTCTTGCGGGACCTTTTGCCCAGGTTACGCAAGGAATCCGATTCGATCCTGTTGCTGTCCCACCTCGGCAAACAAGGGACCTTGAATTTGATCAAGGAAGTCAAGGGCATCGATATGTGTGTCATCGGGCACACTTCGAGCAGCATCAACAATGAGCAGGTCATCGACGACACCGCCATTTTCTCGTCCGCCTACGAGGGCCGGACCATCGGTCGCGCCAACCTCTTCGTCGACGATACGGACGGCCGGATCATGGCCATCGACGTGGGTATTACCAACCTCAATGATAAGATCGATCACGACAAGGAGATGCTCGCCCGGGTGGAGCAGTACAAGAAGGATTTGGTGGAGTTCAAGACGGCGAAACGGGCCGCCTACCCCCGGACCATGGGCTCTGACAAGGAGTCCTTCCTCGGAGAACGCGCCTGCATGTCCTGTCACCAGGACGCCTGGACGGCCTATGCGGGCTCGGCTCACAGGTCGGCCTTCGCCAGCATCCGCAACAAGGGTCAGAGTTTCGAGCCCGAGTGCCTGTCATGCCACACTACCGGTTACAAGCACAAGAATGGCTATTCCGACGATCTGCCGTTCAACAAGTTGACCAACGTACAGTGCGAGGCCTGTCACGGCTACGGCAGCCAGCACGCGCGTGACGGCAAGTGGATCGCCCAGGCCAAGGATTCCTGCACGATGTGTCACGACCAGAAGAACAGTCCTGAATTTGATTATGCGACCTACTGGGAAAAGATCAAACATTAGCAGGCTGTTGGGCTTCACCCTGATCTGGGTGGTCTGCGGCCTGGTTTCGCCAGGGGTGCGCCCGGCTCGTGCCCTCGACGTTTTTACTCTGTGGCGGCAGCCGGAGTTGCCCCTGCGCATGGAGGAGGGCGCCTGGGCCGATTACCGCACCCAGGTCATGGCCGGCGGTCGCCGGGAAGAGTGGTTTACCCGTATCGTCTGTCTGGGCCGTGAACACGGGTCGGACGATGAGACCTGGCTGCTTGAGCTGCTGCCCTTGACCGAGCAGTCCGACGGCAGCCTCAGGCCAGTGTCCGGTGAGGGCGTACGATTGCGATTGTCCCGCCGATTGTTGGATCGGCAGGGACATCTTATGGATGCCGTCGTGGAAGTGGAGAGGTGGCGCGACGGGCTCTCCGAGAAGGTATCCGAGGATCAGCTGCGCGCCGATCCCCTGGTGTCCGCCTCACTGGACGCGGAATTCACCCCGGACCGGACCGAAAGCAGGGATCCCACCACCCGGGTCATCGCAGGAACCCAATTCCTGTGTGACCAGTTCGTCATGAGCGCCGCTGATACCCAGATCGCCGAGTTGCCCGCCGGCCGTATGATCCAGGTGACCACCCGGGAGATCACCGCCGCGGTGAACGGGGAGATACCTTTCCTGGGCCTCGCCTACTCCGCCGAACGGGTTCGGGCCAGTTCCAGGCTGGATCCGCCGAGCTCGAAATTCTCACCACCCCCTCCCCAGGTGAGAGTGGAAATAATGGAATTGCTTGGATTTGGCTCCCAGGCCAGACCCTTTCTCCGCAACGGAGATTGACCCCACCCAAGGGCTCATGGTATAGTTACATCATGATTTCCAGCGAGCTCAACGAATTCAGGGTGGAGGCCCATGAATTTCTGCTGGGCCAGCAGATGCCTCTGCCTACCCCGGCCATAGCCAGGTGCCTTTTCGGCGCTCGACGCCATGAAATGCCCGAAACCCAGGTGGTCGTCAGGGCCCTGCTGTCGGATGATCCCCGTTTTGTCGAGACCCATGATCACTGCTGGACGACGCTTGGTTCGCCCCTTCTGAGCAGACCCCTGAAGGAGGCCACCTTCTCGGTGGTGGATCTGGAAACGACCGGCAGCGTCATCGGGGTCGACGAGATCATCGAGATCGGCCTGATCCAGGTTCGGGGCGGGAAAATCGTCGATCGGTTTGAATCCCTTGTGTGGACCGATCGCGCCATTCCTCCCTGGGTGGCCCGGCTGACCGGCATCAACAACCAGGACCTGGAAGGGGCGCCGACCTTTTCCGACCTGGCCGAAACCCTGATGGACCTTCTCGACGGGAACGTTTTCGTGGCCCATGACATCCGGTTCGACCTGCCGTTCCTGCGGTGGGAGTTCGTCCGGCGGGGTATCGTGCGTCCCGCCGTGACCGGTCTTTGCACCCTTCGACTCAGTCACCAGTTCTGGCCAGATCTGATGAGCCGGAGTCTGCTCGATCTGGCGGCGCATTTCGGCATCGATCACGACAATCCCCACCGTGCCGCCGATGACGCGGCTGCGACCGCCGGGGTTCTGCTTGAAGTCCTCAAGGGAGCGGACCAGCTCGGGCTGGTCGATCTCGGCGACCTCTATCGGGTCGAGGAGATCTCTGCCGCCCGCGTCGCCGACGGTGATTCTCTCGCCTCTCGCGCCGCTGAATCTTGACCCGGATTCAACAATCCTCTGGTTGACCGTTTCAAAAAATCCGCTTCACAATATTGACTCGCAATTCACTTTGTAATAGTATGCTGATCGGTATGCACATCCTGGCAGGTGGGGGCCTTTGTAGGGATTTGATCCGGATATTCGGCCAGGGCGGATGCGTAACCATAGCCAAGGAGGGGCCAATGGCCAGTGTCAAGGAAGATGATATCCTCGTCCGCGATGAAAGCTTCGTCAAATATGAAAGGCTTCTGACCAAAGCCGAAACCGAAGGAAGGATTGACGGTCCGAAAAAATGTCTCGTGTGCGGAATGCGCTACATGAGCAAGGATGAAGCCGACAACTGTTGCAAAATCAATCCCTGACCGACCCCGGTGACCATGATGAAGTTCAGACAGTTCTGTTCGGTCTGCAAGGAATGGCTTGAGATGGACGTCGTTTCCACCAGCGATGGTGAGGAGGATGATGGCGTCATCTGGTTCCGCTGCCCCCAATGCCAGGGGTTTCTGCCCAAGCTGAGCGGAGCCGAACTTCAGACCGGAACACAGGACGATTCCGGACTTCATGAATCTCCCGCCGAGGATGATTCACCGAACGAGGATGATTCACCGAACCAGG
>CBDUYZ010000063.1:0-11118 GCA_965371575.1 uncultured bacterium | reverse complement strand
ATTCCGGAATTGTGCGAACCGGTTGATCCTAACCCGGATCATTCATGAATCGCCTTGCGCTGGGAGCGTAGCGAGCAGAATAATCCGGGCTAAATGGTATTGAAGATTATTCCGGGCGTGAAAGCCAGTTTCATTTTTTCGGGTGCAGACTGTTCTGCTATCCCGGATTATTGATCCCCCTCGGGAATCGATGGGTCGGTTCCCGAAATGAAGGGACGCGTGATGAGCTTCATCGGATCGAAGGGCAGCATCCTTCGCGGAGGGATTGTCCGCGCCCGTCTCGCCGCGGCCGTGACAACCCTGGTTTTCCTTCTCTATCTCCTCACTTCCTGCGGCGGTACTTCCGGGACGGGAACATCGAGCGAGGCGGCCCCGCCCATCATCGACCTGTGGCCCGCGGGCGAAAGCGGAGCCTTGACCCCCAACCGGGAAGGTTGCGGGATCCTGGCCGATCCCGCCGCTCCCGGCGGACATTTCGTCTTCACGTTGACGGACTCCGTCCTGCCGAGCCGCGCCCCCATTCCCCACAACATTTCCGAACGCGTGGTTTTCGCCCAACTCTACGAGACCCTGGTCCAGGTGGATTGCACCGGCAAGACAAGGCCCGGTCTGGCCGAAAGCTGGATCTGCACCGAGGACAGCACGACCTGGGTCTTCACGATCAGGGAGGGTGCCCGCTTCTGGGATGGAACCCGCATCACCGCCGAAGATGTGCGCAGGGCCTGGGGCGACAACCGCGCCGGGACCGTGAACGTGCTGGACGCCCGACGTCTCGCCGTGCGGCTGCCCGAGCCCCACGCCCGCTTCCCCATGCTGTTGGCCCATCCCGCCACCGCGGTCGCGGTCACCAGGCCCGGCTGGATCTGGCCCGTGGGCAGTGGTCCCTGCCGACTGCGCGCCTCGGATCCGGCCCCCCTGCCCGAACTCGCCTGCCGGCCGAACCAGAATCATCCTGACTGGCCCGCCTGGAAGAGCTTGACCTTCCGCATCTCGCCGGGTACCGACCCCAGGGATCTCGTCGCCACCGACATGGATCTGATCCTGGTGCGGAGCATGGACGCGGTCCGTTTTTTCGACGACGCTCCCGGCTTCCATTCCGTCCCCCTGCCCTGGAACCGGCTATACCTGTTGGTCTGCCCGCCGGAAATGAACCCCCGCGGCGCCGAGCGCTGGATCAAGGCCGCGGCGAAAATGGCTGCGGGCCGCGACGTGACGACCGTTTCGATGCGCTCCTGGCCTGAGATCGTTTTTCCTGCCGGAGGTGAGGACAGCTGTCCCCGGTTGAGCGGCCCGGGCACCGGTGCAATGAGCGCCAGACTGGATTGGAATCTGGAGGGGAAAAACCTGGACCAGAACGTGCTGGCCTACCCCGGCGACGATGTCGGCGCCCGGGAAATGGCCCACCGACTCGGCGCTCTGGCCGGTAGCCCCGCGCGCACTGCCGCCCTGCCCGACGGAGGCGTCGAATTCGCCCTGCACTGGCAGATGGCGGGAGCCTTCGTGCTTCCCTTGGCTCAGCAGTACCCCACCGGCTGTCTACAGATGTCCACTCTGCTGGACAAAGCCGACTGGCTGCAGAAGGCTGCCCTGGGCCGAGCCGAGGGACCGGCTGGCGACAGTCTGGTTGCGGCCGACCGGTACGCCGCCACGTCGCGGGAGCCGCCCACAGAAGCCCTGACGCGCAAGGGCCTGGTGCTGCCCCTGGGTCTGAGTCGATCCTGGCTTGTCGTGCACGGATCACTGTCCGGCCTGGAGCTGACCTTCGACGGCGTCCCCCTGCTCGCCGGGCTGGGTGAGACCACCAAAACGGCAACCAGCGAGGCTGCGCCATGAACCTTCGCGGACAGATCCTCCTGGGCTCCGTGGCCCTCGCGGTCCTGCCCCTTGTTCTGGTGATTCTGACCATACGTTCCGGAGTCCAGGATCGCTTCACCGAGCTGGACACCGCCCGCGTGGACGATCAGATCGGCATTGTGCGGGACGATCTGGCCAGGCAAAGCCACGAATTGGCCATCCTGCTGGACAAGCTGGCCGAGACCATCGCCGACGACAACGACTTCCGCCTGGGCACGGTCGGCGGCCGCGAGGACAAACGCGGTTACGTGCTGGATTTCGCGCCCCGGCAGATGTCGCTCATGAATCTGGACATGCTGCTGATCCAGGACGATCAGGGACGCACAGTCAGCAGCGGCCATTTCAGGGGCGCGTACGGGGCCCTGGATCCCAAGCTGCACACCCTGCTGGCTCGTGCCCGCGGCGGTCAGGCTCTCGTCACTGCCCGAACCCCGGAGGAATCCTTCCTCGCACTGGCCCGCTCCCGCCCCGTGACCCTGGGTGGCCACACCTTCCACCTGACCGGCGGCGACCGGCTGGACCGTGAGCGCCTGAACAGTCTGAACCGCGACGGCGATCTGGCTCTGGCCGTGGTCTGGCCCCAGGGATCCTTCGCCACCACTGCGGCCCTGGCCCGCTGCCTGACCGAGGGGAAGCCGGTCCTGGAAACCGAATACATCCTCAGACGCGGTGGGGCCATCGTGCGGTCGGAGCACCTGCCCCTGGTCAACGACGGCAAGCTGGACAACGCCTGGCTCCTTGTCACACACGACCGCACCTCGTTGAACAAGCTGCTGCGGGACATGAACCTGAGGATGGGTGCGGTACTGCTGCTGGCCATCGTGGTATCGGTGCTGTTGGCCATCTTCCTGTCGGGCCGCATCAGCCGCCCGTTGCGCGACCTGGCCAACCGCACCGAAAACCTGGACCTCGACAGCCTCGACGCGGACTTCTCTTCCACCCACATTTCCTCCCGCAATGACGAGGTCGGCCGCTTGACACGGCTGCTCGGGGACATGACCGGGCGCCTGCGCGACGGCGTCAAGCGCCTGCGAACCGCGGAACACCGGGCCACCATGGGCGAGATGGCCCGCCAGGTGAATCACGACATCCGCAACGGCATCACGCCGCTGCGCAACGTTCTGCAACATCTGTCCCAGGTGGCGGATGATGATCCGGCCCGGTTGAACGCCGTGTTCGGTGAGCGGCGGGAGACCCTCGAGGGCGGCCTGGCCTACCTGGAGGATCTGGCCACCCACTACGCCCGGCTCAGCCCGGGCCGTCATCCTCAGGAGTGCCCCCTTTACGAGGTGATCGCCGAGGCGATGGATGATCCTTCAATCGCCCCGGGCGCGAAGCTGGTCAACACCGTGCCGGTCAATCTGCCATCGATCCTGGCCGATCCAGTCAGCCTGCGCCGCATCTTCGACAACCTGATCCGCAACGCGCTGGAAAGTCTGCCCGCCGGACGGGGCAGCGTCACGGTGGACGCCACGGTGGACGAGGATCCCAACCTGGAGGAATTGCGCATCCTGGTCAGCGTGAGCGACACAGGCGAGGGGATCCCACCGGAAAACCTCGACGACATCTTCACCGATTTCTTCACCACCCGGCCAGACGGCACCGGGTTGGGTCTGAGCAATGTCCGGCGCCTGTCCGCCGATTGCGGCGCAAATATCCGGGTGACCAGCGAACCCGGTCATGGTACGACTTTCACACTGTCGTTCCCTGTCCCGGACACCACCGGCAACCAGCTGGAAAATTGATGTGAGCCTGATATGAGCCGGATCCTGATCATAGACGACATCCCCGCCATGCGGAACCAGTACGCCTACGACCTGAAGCGCCTGGGCGGGTTCGAGACCCTGACCGCCGACGGTGGCAGCGAGGGCCTGGCCCTGCTTGAAAGTGAAGACATCGATTGTGTCATTCTCGACCTGGAGATGCCCGGCGTGGATGGCTTCGAGGTGCTGGCCACCCTGAAGCGCAAGGGAAGCCGGGTGCCGATCATCGTCTACACCGGAACCGGCAGCTACGACCGCTGCGTGCGGGCCGTCAAACTTGGCGCCTACAGCTTCATAGCCAAGGACGAACCACTCGCAAGGGTGGTCCGCGAGGTGGAAAACGCCCTGGCCTGGGCCAGCCTGCGCAGCGAGGTCAGCCGATTGCGCCGCCAGAGCGGGGACGATTCCCCCCTGATCGGCGCCAGCCGGGCAGCGCTTGCGATGAAGGAGCAGATCGACCGCCTGGCCGGCATCCCCAGTCCAGTGCTGATCCTCGGCGAAAGCGGCAGCGGCAAGGAACTGGTGGCCCGGCGCCTGCACGACGCCGGTGGCCGGGCCTTGCGAGAGTTCATCGCGGTGAACTGCGCCGCCCTGCCCGACACCATGGTCGAAAGTGAATTGTTCGGACACGAGCGCGGCGCCTTCACCGGCGCCGACCGCACCCGCAAGGGGGCCTTCGAAAGCGCCGGCGGCGGCACGCTGTTCCTGGACGAAATCGGCGAACTGCCCGTCCCGGCCCAGGCCAAGCTGCTCCGTGTCCTTGAGGACGGCCTGATCACCCGGCTGGGCTCGCACAAAGGTATCAAGGTGGACACCCGGGTGGTGGCCGCCACCAACCGGAACCTCGAGACCGAGGTTGCAGCGGGCAGGTTCCGGCAGGATCTGCTGTTCCGCCTGAACACCCATGTCGTCCAGACGCCCCCCCTACGCGAACGACTGAGCGACGTACCCGTTCTGGCCGAACATTTCCTGGATCTGACCTGCGAGAAATTCGGGGTCCGAAAACGAACGTTGGCGCCCGAGGCGATGAAGGCGCTTCAGAGCTACGACTGGTCCCGCAACAACGTTCGCGAGCTGCGCAACGTCATCGAACGGCTCGTCATCGCCGGGTCGGGAGATGTGATCACCGCGGACCAGATCCCCGCGGAAATCACTGGCGGCGGCGCAGGTCCGACCCCGGACGGGGGCAGACCCTCCCCACCGGCGGGCGGCACGTTGAAGGAACAGAAAACCGCCGGCGAAAGGCAGATCATCCTTTCCACCCTGGAGAGGAACGACTGGCACATCACCAATACGGCCGCCCAGTTGGGCCTGGCTGATCACAGCAGCCTCCTTAAGATCATGAGGCGGCACGGTTTGAAGAAATAATCCGGAGGGATTCCCTATGCCTGATTTCCGCCCCTCGCGCATCCTGCCACTGTTCGTTCTGTCCGCCGTCCTGTGCGGCTTGCTGACCGCCGCGGTCCCTGCCCTGGCCGAACGAGACACACTGCCCCTGCTCGATTATCGCACCGAGAGCTGGTTCCTGCCCCAGAGTCCCGGCGTGACCGGCGGACCAGTGGGCGGTCTGTTCAACCCCGGTGCCTGGGCGATGACCGACCGTGCCGGTTCCGACTTCTGGTGGAACGACCGCAGCATTCGCTCGGGCCTGGACAACTACGGCTTCGGGTTCGGGCGCGGTATCAACTTTGCCATGAACACCAGCACCTTCGGCAACACGAGCGACAGCTACAAGATCTACGACTACCAGCTGGGTCTGGCCCGCGGCACTCGCCTGGGCTCCTTTGGCCTTGGCTACCGCTGGACCCACGGGGAGACCGAGCGCCATCCGCGGCAGAAGACCCTGGTCATGGGCCTGGTCTGCCGGCAACACAGCCGGACGACTTTCGGAGCCTCGGCCGCCCTCAGCCTCGAATCCAGCGCGGCCCAATACGTGTTCGACTTCGGCTTCCGCCCCTTCAACCGCAACTGGCTCACGCTGTACGCCGACTGGGCGGTGAACGACGACCAGGCGTTCTTCCAGGGCGGCAATTGGGGCGCGGGCGTGGATGTGCGTCCACTCAGGGGCCTGCATCTGGGCTTCAAGGCCCGCCAGCAGCCCGGGACCGGAGACATCAACTACGCCGCCCTGTTTGGTGTGACCCTTGGCGCCTTCCATGCGGCCGCCATGCCCGTCTACAACGAGGACGGCGACAATCTGGGGACCAGCTTCCTGTTGCGTACACAGCCTCCGTTCCGTGGCCTCACCGGGGAATGGTCGCCCTTTGGCAGCAAGACCGCCTACTATCCAATCAGCCTGGAGGACAAGGTCCTCACCTACCAGAAGTTCCAGTTGTTCGACGACAAGCGTGTCGCCTGGCTGGATCTTCTGCCCCTGCTGAACAGCCTGCGCGACGACGGCGGGATCGACGGGATCGCCCTGAACCTGGCCGGTTTCCGCGGGCGGCCCTCCCTCATCTGGGAATTGCGGCTGAAGCTCCAGGAGATCCAGGCCGTCGGCAAGAAGGTGATCATCCACGCCGAGCGGCTGGATCCGACCACCTACTTCCTGGCCTCGGTGGCCGATCACCTGACCTTGGATCCGTGGGGCAACATCGCGTTGCCCGGTTACGCCTTGAGCCGCAGCTACCTGAAAGGCACGCTGGAAAAAATAGGCCTGGGCTTCCAGGAATTACGCTACTTCAAGTACAAGAGCGCCATGGAAACCTTCAGCCGCGAAAACATGTCCGAGGCTGATCGCGAGCAGCGGCAACGTATCGTGGACGTGCTCTACGAAACCGTCCGCGAAGGTGTGACCGACGCCCGGAATCTAACGCCGGGGCAGTTCGACCGGGTGATCGACGAAGATACGATTCTGTCGCCGGACGAGGCTCTCGGGCTCGGTCTGATCGACGAGATTTCCCGCTGGGACCGGCTTCCCGTGGCTCTCCGCACTCAGGACGCCCGCTTACTGCCCTTTCCCCCGGCGGAATCGTACCGGAAATACTGGGACGACCAGTGGGGCCAGCCGGCGAAAATCCCCGTGGTCTACGCAGTGGGTGAATGCGCCATGGACAGCGGCATCAAGGGCCGTAAGACCAGCGAATACCTGCGCCGACTCGCCGGCGATCCCCACGTGGCGGCGGTGGTACTGCGGGTCGATTCCCCGGGCGGCGACCCCTTGCCCAGCGATCTGGTGGCCGGGGCGATACGCATCCTGAAAGAGGCGGGCAAACCCGTGATAATCAGCCAGGGCGACGTGGCCGCCAGCGGCGGCTACTGGATCAGCATGGACGGCAGCGAAATCCTGACCACTCCACTGACCATCACCGGTTCGATCGGCGTCATCGGCGGCTGGGTATGGGACGAAGGTCTGACCGAAAAGGTCGGCATCACCTCGGACGTGGTGCAGCGCGGCGAAAGAGCCGACCTGTTCGCAAAGGTCAACCTGCCGTTTTTGGGCGGCATTCCCCGGCGGCCCCTTGATGACCAGGAATTGGCGCGCATCAAGGCCTTGATCCTCGATAACTACGGCAAGTTCGTCGCCGCAGTGGCCTCGGGCCGGGGTCTTTCCACCGCAGCTGTCGAGGAAATCGCTCAAGGCCGGGTCTGGATGGGCGGCGACGCGATCGAGATCGGTCTGTGCGACGGATACGGCTCCCTGGACGACGCCATCCAGCGCGCCCGCGAACTGGCGGGCCTGGGCGATGGGGAAGAGATCGAGATCGTTGAATATCCCCCGCGCCCCTGGATCGAGTGGCCCAGTTTCGGCCCCAAGATGCCGGGGTTCTTCGGTCTGGGCGACCGGATCAACACGGTCCTGGCCGATCTTTACGGTCTCGGCGTAGAGGCGAACGAGGCTGCCCTGAGCGCCGATCCGTTCGTGGGTGCTCCCGGACTTTCCGCCTACGATATCGAATATTTGAAGACAATCTGCGAAGTGCCCGGCGCGCCGGTGATGATGGTTTCACCGGATGTTCTGCCTGAGGACTGGCAGCGTCTGGATTGACGATAACCCATATCGGTGTGCTAAAGGGCCCCCGCGGGCCCTTTTTCGTGACCAAAACCACACGACATGATGGTGTCCAACCGGACACGGTCGCTTTGCAGACCTCGGTTGCCCCTCCTCCAACATATTGTAAAAAAATAACCTAGCTGCCATACCAGCCAGTTTTTCTCTGGCCGGCTCCTTGCGCTTATGGGGATGAAATCGCCAATAACGCGGCTGGCCCTGAACGCAGGCCGCATCACCCAAGAGAAGGAGTTCAAAATGAAAAAGCAGGAGTTCAATACCCCGCAGGAACGCAAGATGAAATTCGCCGAGGCCGGCGTCCTGTTTGTCCTGGTCCTGGCCCTGACCATTTTCGTCGGCGTGCGGGTCACCACGCGCGGCGGCAGTGAAATTGCCGCACCTGAAATTGCCGCACCCGAACCCATCGTCACCACCGAAATTACTTCCACCGCAACCATCGAACAAACAGGATTGGCTGAACCAACTGCCCCCGTCGAGGCGACCGAAGCGAGGATCGTCACCTACGCCATGGCAGAAAAAGCCTACTTCGAGCGCAGGTATGAAGAGGCGGGCGACATGTTCGGCATCTACACCGACGAACATCCGGCCAACGCCTGGGGCTTCTACATGCTCGGCCTGAGCGAGTGGAAAGCCGGCGACAATGACGCCGCCGCGGAAGCCTTCGCCTTCGCCCTGGAGATCAAGCCCGATCATACCAAGAGCCTGATCAACTACGGCCGTGTGCTTCTGGAGCAGGGTCGCATGGACGAAGCCAAGGCCCAGATCAAACTGGCCCTGGCCGCCAACCCAGGCAACACCGCCGCCACCCGGGTCCTGGGTCGCATCCAGCACAACCAGGGTCTGCTCGAAGAGGCGGCCGCCAGCTACTTGGCGGTTCTTCAGGCCAAGGAAAACGACGCCTGGAGCCTGAACAACCTTGGGCTGATACTCATCGAGCAGGGTCGTTACGAAGAGGCCTTGCCCGTCCTGGCCAAGGCCGTGCAGATCGAACCCGGCGTGGCCTGCTTCCAGAACAACCTTGGGGCAGCCCTTGAACGCAACGGCCACTTTGCCGCCTCAGGTGAAGCCTATGCCGCTGCTCTGGAAGCTGACAGTGATTACGAGAAGGCGGACATCAGCCTGGCCCGGGTCTCCGAACTGACCGAGGCCGAGGACATCCTGCCCGTGGATTTGGCCGCGCTCGCGGCCGGGTTCCGCGTGGCGGACGACATGGAGGTCGCCGCCGCCCGCGAAGACGACGACACGCCGGAAAACTGACGACAGTCGGAACCGCTGGAAATCGTGAGCAACACGAGGGGGCCGCAACGGCCCCCTCGTCGCTTATGAGTTGAGCGGGGGCAACCGGGCATTCGTGTCCGGGTGGGGCAATTTATTCAATCGGACACTATTTCAGAACCACAACCGATTATCCGTGGTGCTGTTACGGTAATAATGTATAATCAGTTTGGTTACTCCATCAGGGAACCGTATTGCAGCCGCTCGGCGCGTGTGACGCCGGCCAAAAAGGGACTCGATTACCATGACCCAACGCTGTAACCAGGTATGCCCATCTTGTTACCGCCTGGCCGTTGTGATTGTCACCGCGCTGACCCTGGGCGTCGGCATTGCCACTGCGGACACCTCCGCCACCGACCTCCGCTTCCAGTCTCCGAAGTCTTCCTGGGCCCTGGGCATGCGCTCCACCGGCTATGCCTTCCAGACCGAGGATGCGGCAGGCAACACCGAGGATCACTTCCGCTTCTTTCAGCACTACAACGGCAGTGTCTCGGGTCTGGCAGGCGGCGCCATCACCTTCCGCGCCGCCGGACGCTTCGCCAACAGCGCAGTGGTCGACTATCCCGGTTTCGAAAACTCGCGGCTCTATACGGGTTACATGGAGGCCCGGCTGGGCACCCACATCCGCGCACGACTGGGCCGCATGTTCCTGCAAAGCGGTGTGGCTGGCCTGACCCTCGACGGCGCCTGGATGTCATGGCGACGCAACCGCAATCTCGAGGTTTCCCTCTGGGGAGGCGGCCGGGCACCCATCGGTCACGGTTACGAATGGTCCGACTACGACCAGGATCAGGCCTACGGTGCGCGCCTGTTCTTCTCGCCGGCGCGCAAACACCGACTGGTCTTCTCCGGCGCGTACCGCGAGCGATACGGTGAAGTGTCCGAATCTCCCCTCGGCGTGGAGTATGTGACTACGGCAGTGCAAAACCTGCGGGCGCTCGCCCGTCTGATCTACGACAGCGAAACCGACCGCTGGAGCCGCCTCGAGGCCCAAGGCCAGTGGCGGGCGCGGCGCGGTCAGCCCGTCGTCACCTTCCAGTTCGTGGACCGGCATCCGTCCGTCGATGCCCAGTCCTGGTTCGCGCGTTTCACCGACCTGGAGCGCATCAGTCTGCTTCGTAGTGCGGTGAGTTGGCGGAACGTGAACGAGTACGGCGGCGAGGTAGAATACGTAGGCAGCTTCGTGGGCAGCCGCTCATCCTCGCGGGTCGGCCTGGCCGCGTTGTTGCCGCTGGGGCGCATCGGCTACTCCCTGCGGGTGGGAGACCAAGGGGACGAGAACTCCGTCTATGGCGATTTCGGCTGGGACACCACGTCCTGGCTGCGACTCGAGGCCGAGGCCAGTTACCTGACCTACGCCCTGTTCGCCGACGCGCCCACCGAGAGTGAACGGGCTCTTACCACCTTGGCGGGCCGCCTTTGCGCCCGTCTGCGGCCCGGCCTGAACTTGACGGCCGAGGTGCAGAGCATGAAAAATCCCCTCTACGACTCGGACGTCCGCTTCCTGTTGGGCATAGACATGGCCATGGCCCGCGGGACTTCGCGGCTGGGCCTCGACCGGGGAGGCTGGTTGCGATGAAGATCCTGCTCGTGATGACCACCTCGCTGGCCATTCTTTTGAACGTCCCGCCAGCCGCCGTCGCCCAGGAGGGGCCCGACGCCATCATCATACCCCACGGGACCCACTTCGAGAACGATCTGGACTGCACCGACTGCCACTTAGACGTCGAGGAATCGCGCAGCGCCCTGGTTTCCCTGCGGCCGGACATGGACGTCTGCAGCGACTGCCATGAGGTCGACGATGATGATTCCTGCACCATGTGCCACACCAATCCCGACGAGGCCGGGGACTACCAGCGTACCGTCTTCGGGGCGGAGAACTTCGCCCACTCGGCCCATCTGGCCGCGGACATGGCCTGCGCGATTTGCCATGGAGATCCAGCCGGAGAGCCGCAGATGACCATGGTCAAGTCCGACTGCCGGGTCTGCCACGAAACCGCCAACGACTACGCCGACTGCTTGATGTGCCACGCGGCGGACAAGGAACTGGTGCCCGCGAGCCACGCCACGCGCTGGAGCCAGACTCACGGCGCCTGGGCCCGAGAGGACCAAAGCGCCTGCTATCTCTGCCACACCGAGACCACCTGCCAGGAGTGCCACTCCGGGGACAACGTACGGCCGCGCAGCCACACCCTGAACTGGGCCTTCAGCCAC
>CBDUYZ010000062.1:0-11149 GCA_965371575.1 uncultured bacterium | reverse complement strand
CGCCTCGATCATCTCCCTGATGCGCCGGGCCCAACGGATCTGGGGCCGGATCATGACGATGAGCGGGGTGGTCGGCATCTTCCGCCGCACCGCCCTGTTCGACGTCGGCCTCTACAGCCCGGAAATGGCCACCGAGGACATAGACCTGACCTGGCGCCTGCAGATGCGCCACTGGGACGTCCGTTACGAATCGCGTGCGGTGATGTGGATGCGGGTTCCCCAGTCGCTGAGAGGCTTGTGGTGGCAGCGGCGGCGCTGGTCCCTGGGCCTCAGCCAGGTCCTGACCCGGCACGGCCGGGAACTGATGAACTGGAAACACCGCCGCTTCTGGCCGGTGCTCGTCGAAGCCAATCTTTCGGTGATCTGGGCCTACACCTACGTGTTCCTGAGCGTCATCTGGATAGCCAGCTACGCGGTGGGCTACCCGCCCCGGGGGGCCTCTCCCGTTCCAAACTTCTGGGGGATGTTGATCGCCACCATGTGTCTGGTGCAGCTGTTGACCGGTATCATTCTGGACCGCGCCTACGACAAGGCCCTTAAGAAATACTTCATCGTCGCGGTCTTCTACCCCATGATCTACTGGATCCTGATGGCCGTCATCACCGTAACCACCGCCCCGGTGGGACTGAACGTCAACCGCCAGAAGCGCAAGTACACGCTCTGGAAACCCGTCCGGGAGTGACCATGATCCGCAACCGGCACAGATTGACGGCGCTGCTGCTCCTGGTGATGACCATCGGGGTCTGTGGAACGGTCCGCCCCTCGGCCGCCGAAGAGGCTGCGGCTGACACTACCGCGCAGGACGCGCAGAAGCTCATCAACCCCGCACACGCCCTGGCCAAGGTGGCCGAGGCCAGGGAGGCCGCAAGCCGTGACCGCCACCACGAAGCCGTGGCCGACTACCTGGAGGCCCTGGCCAACGACGCCACACTCGTCCCGACGGTCGCCCAGGAAATCGCCTACCAGAAGCTTTGGCGGGAGGATGCCGAAAAGGCCATCTTCTATTTCCACAGGTATCTCGCCCGGCATCCCGGTCAAAACGACCGGGGCGTGCGCAAGGGTCTGGCCCTGGCCTACAGCTGGAGCGGCCGGCAGAAGGAAGCCATTGACCTGTACCGGGAACTGGTGCGGGAGGATCCGTCCGACGGCGGCGCGAGGATCGGCCTGGGGCGCAGCCTGATCTGGGACAACCGGCTGCACGAGGGGTTCACCATCTTGCGTACGGTGGAAGACGAGTTCCCCGCCGAAACCGGGCCCGGCCGGGAAAGCTCGAATTTCCTGCTGACGGTCCTGGACGGCTACACGCCCCACCTGGAAATGAGGGCGGATGCCAGCTGGGATTCCGACGATCTGGACATCTACCGGGTGACCGCCAAGGGAACCTTCACCGTGTTCGGCAACAAGCTGCTGCAGGCTATCCCGTCCTGGGAGAGCTACCGGCAACCCGGACAAGCGGACATCACCAACCTGAAACTGGGGGCGGGATTCATCACCCCACTGGCCCACAACTGGACGCTGCGCGCTCATGGTTGGCTCGACCGGTTCCGCACCAGCGAACCCCTGTTCGGCGGCTCCGAGAAATTTAACTGGGACCGGTTCGGCGGCGATTTATGGTTCACGTGGATCGCCCAACCCAGACTGAGAATCGACTTCGGAGGAACCTCCAGGCCCGTGGAGACCTTCGTCGCCATGAACGACAAAATCGGATTCAAGCAGGCCAACCTGTCGGCGGGTTGGCGCTTCGCCCGCCATTTCACCCTGGGCGCCTCCGGCGAGCTGGCCGACTACAGCGACGGCAACGAAAAGCTCAAGGGAGGCCTGCGTCTGGACTGGCGACGGGAAGGCCGTTGGGAAATCATCGCAGGCCCGGTACTGACCTACATGGATTTCTCCATCCCCTACCCCGGCGGATACTGGGCACCCGCCTGGGTTCGCAACGGCAGTTTCCAGGCCACCCTGAAGACCCGGACCGGTCGGATGACCTTCATGCTCAACGGCAGCCTCGGCCTGGAAGAGGAACTTGGTTCCGAGGCCCTGACCGTGGGTGGAGCCTCAGGCCGGGTCGGCTGGCGATTCAGCCGGGGCTGGCTGGCCGCTCTGGAAGGCGGTTACTCCAAGTCCTCATTCGCCACCGCCAGCGGGTACAGCCGCACCTTCGCCAACCTGTCCGTGCGGGCACTCTTCTGATGCGGTGACGCCATGAACACAGCCTTTCCCCTCCGGTACGTGATCCCCTTTTTCCTTCTACTGGGGATGGTCGTTTTTCTGGCCGCCGGCTGCGACGGCGAGACCGAAACCACCGATGATGGAAAATTGGCCGGTTACCACCTCGATCCCCCGAACCTGGCGGTCGAAGGTTTCCCACGCATCGAGGAAGGAGTGCCGGTTTTCTGCTACCACTATTTCCGGTCCGGGTTCGACGCGGCCTACCTCGTGAAGGTTCTGGGTGCGGTCCTGTTCGGAATGCCGGCCCTCGGCCCGCGGGAGTTCTGGACCACACCCGTGGGAGAATTCGAAAAGCACCTACGGTATTTCCGGGATTCCGGCACCATGGTCATGACCCTGGATGAGGTGGCTGACCTGGTGGAAGCCGGGAAAGATCTACCCGCTCGGGCCGTGGTCCTGACCATCGACGACGCCGACCGGAGCGTCTATGAACTGGCCTATCCCCTGTTGAAGAAGTACGGCATGAAGGCCCACCTGTTCGTCCCCACCGCCAAGGTCGGCGGCCCGTGGAGCGAACTCGACGTCTGTACCTGGAAACAGTTGAACGAGATGGCGGCCTCCGGACACATCATCGTCGACTCCCACACCCGTGACCTTCATTTCAAGGTGCGTGTCGGCAGTGGTCTGGCCCCGGTTTTCTTCCACCCGGAGCGGATTCCCGAACAGGCCAGAGTGCGAAATTTGAATTACCTGGCCCTACAGACAAGAAATAACCCGGAGGCCGGGGTGCCGGAAAACCTGGCCGAGATGCTGTCCGGACCGTATGCCGCGGTCGCGGCGGATCTGTTGTCGAGCCGGATGGATATCCGGGCGGGGACCGGCGCCAGTTCGTCCTGGTTGGCCTGGCCCTACGGGTTCGCCACCGACGAACTGGACAGTCTCTGTCGAGCGTTGGGTTTCCGGGGCACGGTCAACCTGTGCCCGGTGGCTTTCACGGCACGGGATTCGACCCTACAGGTCGGCCGCTTCGCTCTGACCGCCAAAAACACCCTCGGTCACATCGCCAACGTATTTCCCAACGATGCAATAACCCGTTGAACCGAAAGGCGTCAGGGCAGGGCCCGAACCCAGATCCGGCGCCGGCGCGGACCGTCGAAATCACAGAACCAGATCTTCTGCCAAGTGCCGAGTCTGAGCCTCCCGCCTTCAACGATCACCGTCACCGAACTGCCGAACATGCTGGCCTTGATGTGGGCGGCGGCATTGCCTTCGGCGTGCCGATAGCCGTCCCGCCAGGGAACGATGCGATCCAGGGCCGCGGCCATGTCCACGACGACGTCGGGGTCGGCGCCTTCGTTGATGGTCACCGCCGCGGTCGTATGCGGGTTGAATACCACGACCGCCCCCTCCTGCAAACCCAGGCCCGAAACAGCGGCCTGGATCTCGGACGTCAGGTCCACGAAATCGGTCCGGGCTCCGGTCTGCAGCGTGATCTCCCGCATGGTCCCTCCCTCGATCAGAAATCGAAGTACATCGTGAACTCGTAGGGATGGGGCAGCTGGTTGATGGCGTTGATCTCATCCCGCTTGATTTCGAGCCAGCGCCGGATCAGGGACTCGGGAAAGACCTCGTCCCGGACCAGGAACTGATGGTCGTTCTCCAGGGCGTCCAGCGCGTCGGCCAAGGAACGTGGCAGGAAATTATCGTTCTGCGTGGCCTCTCCGGGGGCATCCTGCGGGGCATAACCGGCTTCGATGGGATCGACCCGGTTGATGATGCCGTCGAGCCCCGCCATCAGGATGGCCGAACAGCAGATGTAGGGGTTGGCCGTCAAGTCGGGTGGCCGGTATTCGATACGACGCATCTGGGGGTCCGTCACGTAGCTGGGAATGCGTATCGCCGCCCCCCGGTTGCTGCGGCCGAAGGTGCGCACGGTGGGTGCCTCGAAGCCGGGCACCAACCGTTTGTAACTGTTGGTGCTGGGGTTGGTGAAGGCGCACAGGGCGTCGGCGTGCTTGAGTATCCCACCGATGTAGAACAGGGCATCTGATGAAAGATTGGCATATCCATCTTCTTTGTTGAAAATGTTTTGCCCGTTTTTCATAAGAAACTGATGCAGGTGCCAGCCGCTGCCGGCGTTGTCCATCAGGGGCTTGGGCATGAAGGTCACCTTGAGCCCGTGCTGATCGGCCAGGTTGAACACGATGTACTTGGTCAGAACCGCATTGTCGCCGGTAGTGAGCAGGTCGGCGAACCACCCTTCGATCTCCTGCTGACCCTGGGCACCCCCCTCATGGTGATGGTAGCGGACGGGGATACCGAAGTCAGCCATCGCGGCACAGACCTCGTCACGGAAGTCGTCGTACCGATCGAAAGGATTGCAGGCGTGGTAGGCGTTCTGGAAGAAGGTCTCACCACTGCGTACGCCGAAAGCGCTGTCGTTCGCCTCGGTCAGATACTTCGCTTCCTCGAAGATATGGAATTCGTATTCGGGAGCCCACTGGGAAACGTCGGCCACACCCGCATCGCGCATGGCCTGCTCAGCCCGACGAGCCACGTACCGGCCGTCCTGTGGAAAAGGGCTGCGTTCGGGATCGGTGAGCCTGGCCTCGGCGAACATGGTCAGCGTCGGGCGGCTGCGGAAGGGATCCACCGCGGCGGTACCCAGATCTGCCACCAGTACCATGTCGCTGTTTTCGACCTTGAGGAAGCCGTAACTGGAGCCATCGAATCCGATACCTTCCCGGCAAGTAGCTTCGGTGAACCGGTCGAAGGGATAGGAGATGTGGTGCAGGCGCCCGGCCAGATCGAGCATCTTCAGGTCGATGAACTCGATGCCTTTTTTCTCGGCATCCCTACGAACCTCGGCAAACTTGCTGTCGTTCATGATCCACCTCGCATTTGGTGACGGATTTGCTCCTGCGGGCCCGGCTCCGACCTGGTCCCAGGACGGCTGGACCGGGCCACCCAAATATATGACGCGAGCCGCTTCGCTTCCACACTGTCCTTGCCGCCGTCGAATCCGGGATTTATTTTCAAGCCATGATTTCTTCGGATCTGTCGCCGAAAGGACCCGAATTGGCAAGCGAAATGGTGCGCATCAGCTTCGAGGGCAAAACCCTGGAGTGCAGGCCGGACACCTCCGTTGCCGTCGCCCTCTGGGAGAACGGCGTCCGGCACCTGTCCCATTCCCCCAAATACGGCCGTCCCCGTGGCGTGACCTGCGCCCGGGGCCATTGCACTGCCTGCCTGATGAGGGTCGACCGCACTCCCAACGTCCGCACCTGTGAACTCCCCGTGCGGGAAGGGATGCAGATCGAGCGGCAGGACGCCGGGGCCTTCTACGCCGCGCCCATGCAGAAAATACTGGCCGCAGGACACTCTTTCTTCCCCGTCGGTTTCTACTACAAGTGGTTCACCAAACCCGCTTTGGTGAGCCGTTTCTTCCTGGACATGATCCGTCCCCTGACCGGCGTCGGGCGCCTGCCTGCCGCCGAGCACTCGTTCAGGTCCCTGCCACCTGCGGAACACCCGCAGGACCCGAATGCCGGACTGGTCGTCGACATGGGTCGGTTCGACACCGTCATCGTGGGCGCCGGACCGTCCGGTCTGGCCGCCGCCGAGCGGGCCGCGGGACGCGGGCTCGTTCTGGACGACCACGGGCAGCCAGGGGGTCAGCGGTATGGCGCCCTACGGCTCCTGGCTGACCATCCGGAGGGAATACTGGACCGCTTCGATGTACTCAGTTCCGCCCTGGCGAGGGTCGAAATCGCGCGTGAGCGATTCGCCGCACGGGATGACGTGACTTTCTTGGGCGGGACGCGGGCCATCGCCGGCTATCATCCCGACAGGCTTCTCCTGCGCCGGGAAGACCGTCTGCAATCCGTGCGGTTCGACAACCTGGTCTGGTCGGCCGGCGCCCTGGACACCCTGGGGCTCTTTCCCGGGAACGACACCCCTGGCGTCCTGGGCCCCCGCGCACTGTACCGGTTGCTGGTGCGGGACGGTCTTGTTGTGAAGGGCCTGCACGTCCTGGTCGTCGGCAGCGGCCTGGATTTATGGCTCAGCGCCTCCCTGTTGGATGCGGAGGGGGCCCACCTTTCGTTGGTGGTGACCGACAACAGCGGCCCCAAGGAACTTCCCGCGGCCATGGATCACAAATGGCCCCTACACACCGGCTTGGAACTGCACGCCATCTCGGGAAGGGGCAAGGAACGCCTGCGGGCCTCCTTCACTCCGGACCCGTCCAGCGGAAACCAGGCCGGATCCCATCTGGAGATTGACGCCGATCTGACCGTGATCTGCGCCCGGGGCAAGCCAGCCTACGACGTGCCCTTCCAGCTGGGCTCGGAACTATCACTGCGGCCAGACCTGGGAGGCTTCATCCTGACCAACGATTCACGCCTGATGGCCGCCGGTGAAGCCGCCGGCGGTTTGCCCGGCCGGCCCTCGCACCCGATCGGCGAGGAGGGAGACAGATGAGCAAGGCCAAGATCTTTCTCTGCCGGTGCGAGGATGTGACCCTCGCTGAATTCCGGGAAGCCTACGGCGAGGGTTTCACTGAACTCGAATCCCTCAAGCGATACACCGGAGTCGGCACCGGATTCTGCCAGGGTAAAGGTTGCCTGAGCGAAGCGGGCCTGGAACTCGCTGCCCTGCGGAACATCCCGCCCGGCGAGATCAGGCTGACCACTATCCGCCCTCCCGCGGAGCCGCTGACTTTCGCCCAGCTCGCCGCCCTCGACGTCCCACCGCCCCACGACGATGCGGAGAGTGACTCATGATCCCCTTGTCCAGCGGACCCGTGCCCGGCACCGCGGACGCGGTGATCATCGGCGGAGGCGTCATCGGCCTGACTACCGCCCGGGAGCTGGCGCGCGAGGGTATGAGAAACATCGTAATCCTTGAGCAGGAATATATCGGCAGCGGTTCGACCGGCCGGTGCGGCGGCGGCATCAGGCAGCAGTGGACCACCGAGGAGAACATCCGTCTGGCCCAGGAAAGCGTCGCGATGTACGAGAACATGTCGGCGGACCTCGGCTACCAGGTTTTCTTCCGGCAGGGCGGCTACCTGATGATCACAGAGAGCGAGGATGACCTGCCTGCCCTGCGCGACGCGGTGGCGCTCCAGAACCGTTGCGACGTACCCACCGAATTCCTGCAGCCGGAGGAATGCCTGAAGATCGTTCCCGACCTGGACATCTCCCACCTTCAGGGCGCCACCTTCTGTCCCAAGGACGGCACGGCATATCCCTTCGCCGTGGTTTGGGGCTATGCCAGGGCGTGCCACCGCGTGGGAGTGAATATCTTCATCCGGACGCGGGTGACCGGCATCACTGCGAATGACGGCGGGATACGCATGGTACATACCGACCGGGGCGACATCGTCACTCCCCGGGTGATCAACTGCGCCGGCCCATGGGCCCGCGCCATGGCCGCCATGGTGGGCGTCCAGCTGCCCAACCGGCAGGAACGCCACGAAATAATGGTCAGTGAATCGCTCAAGCCCTTCCTCGATCCCATGGTGATATCGATCACGAACGGGATCTATTTCAGCCAGAGTATGCGGGGGGAAATCGTCGGCGGCATCGGGGATCCCGCGGAACCGGGCCTGGAGGGTCCCGCCCGGTTCGACACGCGCAGCCAGTTGCGCTTCGCCGTGCGTTTCGCCAAGGCCCTGATCCGGTACTACCCCCGGACGGCTGAGGTGCGGATGATGCGGCAATGGGCGGGGATGTACGACGTCACACCCGACCACCGGCCCATCCTGGGCGGTGTGCCGGGCCTGGACGGCTATTACCATATCTGCGGGTTCAGCGGCCACGGGTTCATGCTCGGCCCGGTGACGGGCCGCAGGATGGCCCGTCATATCGCCACCGGGGAACCCGACGACATCATCAGCAGTCTCTCGCTGGACAGGTTCGAAAACGGGAATATCAAGCCTGACGCCTTCGTGGTGGGCTGACGGGAACTCAGATCAAATCACCGAGGGCCTTGTCCAACTCCCCGTATTCGAACTTGAAACCGGTCGCCTTCAGGGCATACGGCACCGCCCGTTGACTGGCCAGCAGCACGCCGGCGATTTCCCCCATCATGCTTCTGAGGACAAAGCCGGGCAGGGGCACGAAAGCGGGCTTGCCGAGCGCGCTGCCCAGGGCTGCGGCGAATTCCTTCTGCCGGGGAGGATCCGGCACGACGGCGTTGACGGGCCCGCGGATTTCACCGTGATCCAGGACGAACGCGATGAGCCGGACCAGATCCCGGATATGCACCCAGGGAAAGAACTGCCTGCCACCGCCCAGCGGTCCGCCCAGTCCCAGACGGAAGGCGGGCAACATCCTGGCCAGGGCCCCACCATCCGCGGACAGGACTACCCCGATCCTGATCAGCGCCACCCTGACGTTGTCCCGCTCCGCCTTGAGTGCGGTGTGCTCCCATTCGATGGCCAGTCGCGCCAGAAACCCACTGCCCGGTTCACTGGATTCGCCCAGGGCCGTGTCTCCCTGGTCGCCGTAGTACCCCGCCGCCGAGGCGCTGACCAGGGTCACCGGCCCATCGCAACCGGCCAGGGCTGTTACGATGTTTTCCGTGGTGGCCAGTCTGGAGCGCCGGATCCTTTGCTTTTTCCGATGGGTCCACAGTCCGTCGGCCACCGGTGAGCCAGCCAGGTTGACGACGCCCCCGCAGGTGGCCAGCCTGTCCTGCCAGTCTCCGAGCATGGTGGGGTCTCCGCCCAGAATATCCACTCCGGTGGGCAAAACCTTCCTGGCGCGGGCAGGATCCCGGCTCAAGCAGAGAACCTCGTCGCCCCTGTCCAGAAGCAAGGGGATCAGGGCCCGGCCTACCAAACCGGTTCCGCCGGTGATGAATACTCTCATTCCCTCATCTTTCCGCAGGTGTGTGCAACCCGGACGCCGAATGACGGAACCTACTCCAGTTGCAGGGACCTGTCCACCATGCCGGGTTGCCTGTCGACGCATTTGTCCTATTTTTGACGTGCCGGCACGAAAACCCAACCGGGCAGGAGCTGTCATGGAATATCAGAATTTCGATTGCGAGATCGCAGACGGCTGCGCCACCGTCCGCATGATCGGGCCGGGAGCCCCGAACATGGGTGACCTCTGTGATGAGTTCGTGGACCTGATGTTGCGGCTCCAGGATGACGGCGCCGTGCGGATGATCCTTTTCACCGACGGGGACCATGCCTTCGAACTGCACCACAGCCTCGACTCCCTGTCCGAAGCCCAAAATCAGAATCAGGGCTTTGAAATGCTGGCCGTGGACGAGAGAATCTCCCGCAAAATCGTGACCTTGATCGGAGAGACTGCCAAACCGGTCGTGGCTGCCACCCGTGGCGACATCCGCAACCTGGGGTTGGGATTCTTCATGGCCGCGGATATCCGCCTGGCCTCGGACAAGGCCAGCTTCACCACCCAGGACATGTCCGGCGGCCTGTTGCCGGGCTGGGGCCTCATGCACATCCTGCCCCGGTTGATCGGTCCCGGACGCACCCTGGATTTCCTGTGGTCGCACCGCACGGTCGGCGCTGAGGAAGCCTGGCGGATGGGCCTGGTCGACCGGCTCATCGACGACGAGGTCTGGGAAGAGGAATTGGACCGGTTCACCGAGCGCATGCGGCGGTTGCCTCAACCGGCGGTCCAACTGACCAAGCTGGGTGTTCAGCAGGCGGCCGGCCTTGATTTGACCAGCATGCTCTCCCTGGAATGGGAATCACAGCAGCAGTGTTGGGAATCGCTGGAAACCGCAGAAGGTCTGCGGGCCCGGCAGGAAGGCCGGGACCCCAACCTTGAGGCAGCCCTGTCCGAAGAAGACTAGCAGGCTGTCGAAATCGCAGGTCATTCCCGTCCCAACTCCTGCAAATAGGCGCGGACCTGGTCCACTGCCTCTGACGGGGTCGCGGCCAGCGACCACTTGGCGCCGGCAGCACCGGCTGACAGGAAGGCCTCGCCGGGATCGAAATCAAGTAGCACGACCGGCCGGCCGAACCGCAGAGCCAGGGCGATCTCGCTCAGAGTGCCGCCGGTGCCCCGACAGGCGACCACCACGTCGCTGGACAGAACGTTGATGATGTTGCGGGCAGCCCCCATGCCCGTGGGGATGACGATGTCCAGGCCTTCGGCGGCATTGTCCCGGTCCTCGTCGTAGAGCACACCCACGGTCAAACCGTCGGCTTCCCGAGCGCCGGTCACCGACGCCTGCATGACCCCCGTTGGCCGTCCGCCCGAAACCAGCACCCAGCCGTGTGCGGCGATCAGACGGCCCAGTTCCCGAGCGCCTGCAGTGGTCCGTTTATCGGCCTCGGACCCGCCCAGGACCCCGACCACCGTTCGCCGCATATCAGAACCCCCCTTCGCGGATCTGGTCGGGATCCGGCAGAATCTGCTCCAGCTTGGAAGTGTCCACCTCGGGCTGGAATTCCCCCGAGGGCGTGAATTCGAAATCGACCTTGGTGGCGCCGAGGCCCTGGGCCAGCATGGTCAAGGTCCGGGCGGCCGAACGCTGGGCCTCTCCGGTAGCCTTGGCCACCAGCTCTCCCGCGTAGTTGCTGGCCTGAACCCGTGTCTCGCTGATGAGCTTGTTCTTGGCCTCCACGCTGAACCCGCCGGTAAAGACCCGATCCACCACCTCGGGCATCAGCCATGGCAGCAACTTGGTCTTGTCCTCGCTGTGGATCCGCATGTCGCGGATCAGGACCTCGTGCCGACAGGGCGGCAGGACCACTTTGAACTCGCCACCACCCTGCCCGAGGACCTGGAACTGGGGATCGTTGAGGTCGTAGCGGAAATCCACATCGAATTCGATTACCAGGGTGATGCGTTGCTCGGTAAGCAGCCAGTTCAGGTACTTCCTGCCGAATTCCCCGAGCCAGTGCTCGCTGGCGGTGATCACTTCCTTGGTCATGATCCGGAAGACGCTGAGCTCGCCGACGGCCTTCATGCTGGTGATGAAGCTCTCGTGGTTG